>DATDVD010000057.1:0-26055 GCA_035290065.1 Coxiellaceae bacterium
CCTGGTACCCCAGCCATGAAAAGAGCAGCCGACTACCTGAGTAATCGACGAGCTTTCTACGAAAGATTGCGAAATTTTTTATTAAGTTACTTCCCTTACTCGCTTTCATCCAGGGATCGCACGAATACATTAGCCTTCATAAGCACTGTAGCGAGACAATTAATACCCAGTAAAAATCCGCTTGAAGACAATCCTATTTATCAACGTCATCCCAGCGATGAAGATGTTTGGGCCAATGAACAAAAACGCCAAGTAGAAATAATCCGTGCTGCCGTAGAACATTCTGAGGATCCAGCAGCTATTGCCGCTTTGACAGCCTTACAAGCAGAAGCTTTGGCAGCAAACTGGGAATGGTTGAGACGAATAGGAAGTTTTTTAACAGATCCTACTAATATTAAGTTAGCGAAGGCTTTCTATGAAGCCGATATCGCTTCATTTGTTGAATTCTATACCGAGCTATCGCCTGAGGAGGCCAAAACAGCACCGTTTCCTGCTTTGCTTACCTTAGAGCCTGAAGCAAAACAAGAGATTTGTACACAGCTCGTCGAAGACGCCATAGGGGAGGCAATAACAGCATACGGCTATGATTTATTACCACCCCTTCTTCAAAGAAACTCTTTATATAGCTTTGAGGCACCGCCAGAATCCTGGGCTATACGACTCGAGCGCTTTCATCAAGATACTGAGATTCGATTAGACATACTCGCTGGTATACGAGGCGGCGATAGTCATCTTCCCTTGATCATGCAAGTGAGCATAGCCAGCTTGCTATTGAAAGATCATCCCATGGTAGCTGGTATATTTTCCGACTGCCTTTTAACGTTTGAGCCTGAACAATTAGGCCGCATGGAAGAAAAACTTCTTCGTATGAGCGCCTATTTAAAGGGATTATGTAACTCGGTAAAAGATCACCTGGATAACTCCTCTCGATTATCCGAAAGCCACGAGTTAGTAAAATATTATGCCGTGGAATTATCCGATAAGTTGCTTGTAATTCCTTCTTATTATCAAGCGCTCCTCACTAATTTATTAACAGTAAAAATTCTTCGACTTCAGCAGATGGGAATGCTGTATGCTCATGCTGAAACCACTGCCGCTCAAAAAGAAACTCTCTATAACCAATATAAAGAATTATTAAATGACGTTATTACACTTATTGAGGAAATGACTACTCTATTACAAGCATTTTCCCCTCACACATTGAAGGTTCTCTACGAGGTGACCTTGATGTCCTGCCCTGATAGAAAACGATTTGAAAAAATTCCCATGTTCAATTCAGGTACTCCTGAAACAGAAACATTAAAAGAACGCTTAGAGCTGGCGCTTGTCACCTTATGTGTTGCCATTAATTCTGCCAACATGGACTATGAGCCTGATAGCGACGACTATAGAGGAGAAATATATAGAACTTCTATTCAAGCTATGAGAGTTGACCTAGCGACTTTCTGTACACAATGGGGATTGTCTCGTCCGTCCTTTCCTCTTTACTTAATATCTGAAATGGTTGTGAGTAAGCCACCACCCTCCCTTTCCCCCGATGTTGCAAGTGCAGAAGCAGGTGCAGCAGGAGCAGCGGAAACTACACCCGCTCCATCTGCTGGCCCTAGCCCCTAAGCTAAAAAAGCATTGTTTGATTCATATAAGGTTGTAAAACCGTTGGGATTTTTACATTGCCCTCATGAGTTTGATAATTTTCCAAAATCGCAACGAGTGTTCGGCCAATCGCCAATCCCGATCCATTTAAAGTATGAACAAATTCCGGTTTATCGGATTGAAAGCGTTTAAATCGCGTTTTCATACGCCGGGCTTGAAAAGCTTCAAAATTAGAGCACGACGAAATTTCCCGATAGGTGGACTGTCCCGGTAACCATACTTCTAAATCATACGTTTTGGCAGAACAAAAACCAATGTCGCCTGAACACAAAGCCATCACACGATACGGCAATTCCAATAATTGAAGAATCTTTTCAGCATGGGCTGTTAATTCCTCTAGCGCGGCGTAAGAATCTTCAGGTGCCACTACTTGTACTAATTCTACTTTTTCAAACTGATGCTGACGAATCATACCTCGTGTATCTTTTCCATAGGAACCTGCTTCACTACGAAAACACGGCGTTTGAGCGGTGCGCTTAAGCGGTAAATTATCCAGGGATAAAATTTCATCGCGCACCAAATTGGTTACAGGCACCTCAGCCGTTGGGATTAAATAAAAATTATGGTCCGAAACAGCAAATAAATCTTCTTTAAATTTAGGCAATTGTCCTGTTCCCACAAAACAATCGGACTGCGCTAAAAAAGGCACATAACATTCTTCGTAACCGTGATGTTCCGTATGGTGATTCAACATAAATTGCCCTAAGACTCGATGCAATTTAGCCAAAGGGCCTTTTAACACAACAAACCGCGCACCAGACAATTTCGCTGCTGCCGCAAAATCCATATAACCCCATTGCTCACCAATGCCCACATGATCTTTAGGTGTGAAAGAAAATGGAGTGGGTTTTCCCCATTGTCGCACTTCTACATTGCTCGTCTCACTTTTTCCCTCAGGAACGGTTTCATGTAATAAATTAGGAATTCCCAGTAAAAATTGCTCTAATGCTTCTTGAATGTCGGAGAGTTGTTGTTCTAATTGGGTGAGTTGGTCCCCAAAGGCATTGGCTTGTTGCAATAATTCACTTGCCTCTTCTCCTTTGGCTTTGGCCTGGCCAATGGCTTTAGAAAGCTTGTTGCGTTCCGCTTGTAGTTCTTGAGTTTGACGTTGAATATCGCCGCGTTTATCTTCGAGTTGGACAAAGTGCTCAATATCCAATTTAAAACCTCGCTGTAGCAAGTTCGAACAAACAGCATTTAAATCCGTTCTTAATTTTTTAATATCTAGCACTTATCACTCCAATAAAATTATTTGATAATTTATATAACCTAGATTTTCGCTTTAGCCTGTTGGTTTAATTGACGCAAATGATCCAATTTTTCTTTAATTTTAATTTCCAGTCCACGGGCTACCGGTTTGTAATAGCATTTTGCTGACATTTTCTCAGGAAAATAGTTCACGCCTGCGGCAAAAGCTTCGGCCTCATCGTGGGCATAACGATAGGCTTTTCCATATCCCAATTCTTTCATCAACGTTGTCGGCGCATTACGCAAATACAAGGGCACTTCTAAGCTGCCGGAAGTTTGCGCATCTTTCCACGCGGCATTAAATGCCTTATAAACGGCATTACTTTTAGGCGCACACGCAATATACACCACCGCTTGGGCCAACGCCAAGAGCCCTTCTTGATCGCCTAATCGTTCATAGGTTTGCCACGCTTCGAGGGCCACACTCAGCGCTCGAGGGTCAGCATTGCCTACGTCCTCACTCGCTGTTCGAACCACTCGTCGACAAACATAATCCGGATCGCAACCCGCCTCTAACATTCGAGATAACCAATACAAAGAAGCATCGGGGTCTGAACCCCGCATGGATTTGTGAAGCGCTGAAATTTGATCATAAAACACTTCGCCTTGCTTATCAAACCGTCTTAAACCTCCCGCCAACACTTTCTCGGCCATATCGGTAGTAATAATGGGATGCTTCTCATCCACCAAATCAGACAGCATTTCTAAATAGTTTAATAACTGCCTGGCATCGCCATCGGAAAAATGAATTAATTGGTCTTTTACAGCAAGCTCCAAGGTGAGATTTAAATGACCTAATCCTTTTTCTTTATCCTGCAACGCTTGTTCTAATACTCGCCTCAATTCTTCTTCGGTTAAAGGCTTAAGCACATACACACGAGCCCGCGACAACAACGCATTATTTAATTGAAAAGAAGGGTTCTCCGTCGTAGCTCCTATTAAAATTAATGTGCCCGCTTCTACGTGCGGCAAAAAGGCATCTTGTTGCGCTTTATTAAATCGATGAACTTCATCTACAAATAGAATAGTGAGTTGTCCTTCCTGCTGCGCCGTTTTTGCCCGATCCACCACTGCACGAATGTCTTTCACCCCTGCTAATACGGCAGACATTTTTTCCGTTCGAGCGCCTATACTTCCCGCTAATAAATAGGCCAACGTAGTTTTCCCACAGCCGGGCGGCCCCCAAAAAATCATCGAATGCAAACGCCCATGATTCACCAATTCCCGCAATGGCCGCCCCTCCCCCACTAAATGAAATTGACCTATATATTCTTCAATTGTCCGTGGACGCATGCGAGAAGCTAACGGTTCATACATGGAATTAAACCTGCCAGTTGTATCTTATTATCTTGATTATTTGATATTTTTAATGAAGGGTCAAGTTCTTCCTCATCCGAACCTCTTATAATTATTCTATGGCATATAAAAACGCACCGTCACTGGCCCAATGATTCCTAACAAAAATTCGATGCCATGCGGTTAGAACATATAAACGCTTTTCATAGGGGAAAAGTTGGGAAATAAACCCTTTTAACTCCTTTTTCCAATAAAGTTTTCCCGTTTTTAAATCAACTGCATACACTATTCCAGAATTTGCAAAATAAACAACGTCACCTGCAATAGCAATGCTAGGAGTAACAGGATTAAAGCTAGGTAAATATTGATGCCACAGGATATTGCCATTATTAATATTAAAAACAAATACACCATGGTGATATTTATTATACCGATTGGCTCCCTCTTTCTTTTCTCTCATCATGCCAATATAAGTAATGTATTGATCGGTAACAGCTAGTTTTCCCATATCAACTCGATTATCTTCCCATATCAGTTTTCCAGATTGTTTATTAAGAACAAATAAGCCCTGCGTTGAATAAGAAAGTAATTTATTATTAGAAATTAAAAGAGGGGTACGGAATCCTGCTAGGTAGTTAAGACGTGTTTTCCATTTAATTTTTTGAGTAACTTTATCAAAAGCATAAATAGTATCAGGAGGCACAGAAACAAAAACGGATTCTTTATCCGATATAGATTGAAGAGGATTTTGAATAGAATATAGCTGATCATTGACTACTTTCTGCTCTAATAATTTCCCATCTTTTATAGCGTATGTCTTGATTATTTCTTTCTTTTGGTTGTTCTGAATAGCGCGAATATCTACACAAATCGTATTATCCATTCCAGCAGAAACATAAGACTTATAAATATTCTCATCAATTAATACAGACCAAGCGATACGATGAAAATACTTGATAGGATAAGCAGAATAATGGCTGTTTTTTGTTAAATCTTGTGATAAAAAAGCACAGATATTTTTTGATTTACTCTCAGCTAAAGTTATTGCAGAAAAACATGCCATACCAAGACTTATTAAGCATTTAACTATCATATGATATACACCAAAAGAAAAAAGAAAGAAGCTAGACCTAATAGCTAAGATACACCCAATTTATGAAGGAATCACGCTATTGATCCAACACGTCTACCGCAGGCGGTGGTTTAAAGATAAAATCGTTGGGGGAAACGGGGAGATTTAATTGTATGTTTGTAAAGATCAATTGATTGGTCTCGCCAATATTATTTTTATACTGCATTCCTACCAACTCATTATTTCGGAAAGTTAATTGCATTGCGCTAAAATTAGTATTGGACTGTTTGGGAGATAAATAAAATTGTTCTTCAGAACCCGTTTTTACATAACGACTGATGGTAAATTGACTTTGAATGTAATTATTTGACCCACTTAATAAATGCGCAGGCGAAGAACCTCCTTCGTCATTCATCTGGCTATGAGTCGCTTGCGCCAACTCTACATCATAAATCCACACGTTTTTAGGGGTGGCAATGATGGATTGGTTTAAGGGAGTAGTGGTTTCCCACCGAAAATAACCCGGCCTTAACAAGACTACTTCTCCTTCCGTGATTCGAGCTTGTTGCCGATTCGCATACGTTTTCTGCGTAAAGTGAGCAGAATAGCTGTTAAAATGGGATAATAATTCTCCTAAACGGGCTTCAGGTGTGGCGAAAACAGGTGCACACCACAAAAAAACAAGGAAATAAATTATTCGCATTCTCATAAATTAATCATCAGATCGTTTCGGCGTTAATACTTCTCGCACTCCACTGCCTTCCGCAGGTGCACTCACTAAGCCTGCGGCTTCCATCGCTTCTACCAAACAAGCGGCTCGATTATAACCGATTTTAAATCGACGCTGAATGCTGGAAATTGAAATGCGCTGAGAGTGCACCACAAATTCCACCGCTTGATCATATAAAGGATCATTTTCTGTATCGCTCTTCTCGCCTAATAAAGCTCCTACATAGCCAGACGTATCGGTTTGCGCGGTATCATTTAACACTTCTTCACAATAATCCGGCTCGCCGGTTTGTTTTAAGAATTTCACGACCTTGTGAACTTCATCGTCTCCCACATACGCCCCGTGTACCCGCATGGGCACCGAAGAGCCTGGTGAAAGATACAATAAGTCACCCGCCCCCAATAATTGTTCAGCACCGGCTTGATCTAAAATAGTTCGGGAATCGACTTTAGAAGACACTTGATACGCAATACGCGTAGGAATATTGGCTTTAATAAGCCCTGTAATGACATCCACCGAAGGACGCTGAGTAGCAAAAATCAAATGAATCCCCGCCGCCCGCGCTTTTTGAGCTAAACGGGTAATCAGCGTTTCCACTTTTTTACCCACCACCATCATCATGTCCGCAAATTCATCTGCCAGTACTACAATTTGAGGCAATACTTCTAGCGTTTTGGAAGCACCCTCTTCTTTATAAAGAGGATGTGGAATAGGCATGCCCATTCTTTTAGCGTCTCGAACTTGCTGGTTAAAACCGGCAATATTGCGCACCCCCAATCCCGCCATTAACTGATAACGCCGTTCCATTTCAACCACACACCAACGCAGTGCGGTGGCTGCATCTTTCATATCCGTCACCACAGGTGCTAATAAATGAGGAATTCCATCATAGACGGCTAACTCTAACAATTTAGGATCAATTAAAATTAATTTCAGTTCATCCGGCTTAAATTTGTATAGTAAGCTCAGCAGCATCGCATTCAATCCCACGGATTTTCCGGAGCCTGTGGTACCCGCTACTAATAAATGCGGCATTTTATAAAGATCGACCACGACGGGATGACCGGCAATATCTTTGCCTAATACCAATGGCAATATCGAGCGCGCTTGTTCAAACGTTCGGGAAGCGAGCAATTCTTTTAAACTCACGGGTTCGCGTAAAGGATTAGGCAATTCCAAACCAATCACGGATTTACCGGGAATAATTTCGACTACCCGTACGCTCACCACGGATAAAGAACGAGCCAAGTCTTTTGCTAACGCTGTGATCTTGCTGACTTTTGTGCCCGCGGCCAAATCCAATTCAAACCGCGTGACCACCGGCCCTGGATGGACAGCGACGACGGTGGCTTCCACATTAAAATCTGCTAAACGTGCTTCCACTTCGTGCGATTTTTCTTCTAGCTCTTGAGCCGTAAAATGGTGAATATCTTCGTGTTGGGGTTCGTTTAATAAATTTAAAGGGGGTAATTCCCCTCGACGCCGGGGCTTAAGAGCTATTTTTTCAATCACTACTTTTTGATTAATTTCAGGCTTGGAAGGCCGAGAAGGCATAGCGGGCTTCAGCATAGGCGAACGAAGATCGGCTACCGCCGCCGTAGCGGTTGAAAATTCCGGCTCTAATCGTAGAGAGCCTGCAGCGGTAGAAAGCATAGGGTCTGTATTTTTTTTGCGAGGAAATAAAAAAACAGTCGACACTCCATTTTTAAACATCGCAAACAGCAGCTTAAGCCTCTCCCCCGCACGAGCTCCTAGTTTATCCACAAAACGCCCTACCCCCTCTACCGATCTCATCCAAGAAAATCCCGTAAAAAGAGTAATACCAATTAAAAGAATGGCGGATAAAATTAAGGTAGAACCCAATTGATTAAATACTTTATAGCAAGCAAAACTAGTGATGTAACCGATAATGCCACCTGCCGTAAACGGCAAATGCGCATGGGCGGCGGGTCCATAAATACCGAGCAAAGAAGTACCGCTAATAAAAATAAATAAAAAACCCAAGGTTCTCATTGCAACCATATGATAACGAAAAGAAAGATCGGCGGATTTTCGATAGCGATAAAACAACCAAGCCGCATAGCTCAACATCAAGGGAAAGATAAAAGCCATATAGCCGGACGTATACAGCAAACAATCCGCCACCCACGCGCCTGCCTGTCCCATGCTATTTTTTATCATCTCTGCACTGGAAAAATGAGACCAGCCTGGATCACTGCGATGATAAGAAATTAAAGCTATTAATATAAAAACAGATACTAAGAGACTGAAAATAAAAGAACCTTCGCGTAATCGCTCATTAAAATGATGCCGTAGAGTCCCCTTTTCTTTTTCCGTGGTCTGCCTTTTTGGTTTTGATTTCATCCCTTTAACTAGCCTAAATGGTGGTCTTCTTGTAGTATTATATGCTTTTCCCACTCAAATTGCGAAAGGTTACCTTATGAGTAGCATACATCATCGTTTAATTATCCTGGGCTCAGGGCCTGCCGGTTACACCGCCGCCGTCTACGCCGCGCGCGCTAATTTACACCCCATTATTATCGCCGGACAAGAGCCTGGCGGACAATTAACCACAACGACGGATGTCGATAATTGGCCTGGGGACGTGGAAGGCCTGCAAGGTCCAGATTTAATGGAAAGAATGAAAAAACATTCAGAACGGTTTGATACAAAAGTAATTTCTGATCATGTAAAATCTGTCGATTTAAAAAAACACCCTTTTGTTTTGGTGGGCGAGAAAACTTCTTATACCTGTGAAGCTTTAATTATTGCAACCGGCGCTTCGGCGAAATATCTAGGGCTAGAATCCGAGCAAAAATTTCGAGGCAAAGGGGTTTCCGCCTGCGCTACGTGCGACGGGTTTTTTTATCGAGGTAAAAAAGTGGCCGTGATAGGTGGCGGCAATACGGCGGTGGAAGAAGCGCTCTACTTAAGTAATATTGCAGAACAGGTGACCGTTATCCATCGGCGAGATCGTTTCCGTTCTGAAAAAATCTTAGCTAACAAGCTACTTGAGAAAGAAAAGTCTGGTAAGGTACGGATTATCTGGAACCACATGGTGGAAGAAATAGTGGGCGACGCCTCGGGCGTAACCGGGCTCCGTATTCAATCCACTCAAGACCAACAGCCTCAAGAGCTCACTGTAGACGGCGTATTTATCGCCATCGGCCACCAACCCAACACGGCTATCTTTGAAGGCCAGCTGGCTATGAAAAACGGCTATATTGAGATTAAATCGGGCACCGAAGGCCAGGCCACAGCCACCAGCATACAAGGCGTATTCGCCGCCGGAGACGTCGCCGACTCTGTTTATCGCCAGGCTGTCACCTCTGCCGGAACGGGCTGTATGGCGGCGTTAGACGCAGAAAAATACCTCGATAGCCTACTGTAGGGGCAGACCGTGGTCTGCCCAAGAATCAGCACAAGATTTCAAGATTTATAGCAAGAAGGAGGGCAGACCACGGTCTGCCCCTACGGGAAGGAGGAGGAGAACTCCGGGCATCTCTTCTGTGGAATCAACTCCTAGATCTTCGCTCTAAGCTGCGTTATGATGAGGCCCTTTTAATCAATGCTGGAGTAATATGCCTAAAGAAGATTCTATTGAAATGGAAGGTGTGGTGATTGATTCCCTTCCCAACACACTGTTTAAAGTAAAATTAGAAAATGGTCACGTCGTCATAGCCCATATTTCTGGGCGAATGCGCAAAAATTACATTCGTATCTTAACGGGTGATAAAGTAATGGTAGAGCTTACTCCCTACGATCTCTCGCGGGGGCGTATTGTTTACAGAGACGTTGGTAAAAAACGTTCTGGAACAGATTCTTCTTCAGAAGATGCTTAAAGTGCCGCTTTCTCACGGCACCCATCAGCCACAGAACTAAAAAACTGTAAAACATTTAGGAACCTTCAGCAATTTGGATATCCAAATGGTCATCCTTCACGCCTACCTTAATCGTTCCTCTATTAGAAGCCAATTTACCGAATAACAATTCTTCTGCAATCGGCTTTTTCAGTTTTTCTTCGATCAAACGGGCCATAGGACGGGCACCCATTTTCTCGTCATATCCGTTTTTCGCAAGCCATCGTTTAGCAGAATCAGAGATATTAAAATTAATACCTTTTTCTTTTAGCTGCTCGATCAATTCATCTAAGTTTTTTGTCACCACTTTACTAATCGTGGTTCGATCCAATCGTTTGAACGGAATAATCGCATCTAAACGATTTCTAAATTCAGGACTGAACAACTGATTAATAGCCCCTAAACTATCCGTTGAATTATCTTGTTCTTTGAAACCGATGGATGAGCGCTCTAATTCATGCGCGCCAGCATTGGTCGTCATAATAATAACCACGTGTCGAAAATCGGCTTTGCGGCCATTATTATCCGTCAAATAACCGTAATCCATGACTTGCAACAAGATATTAAACACATCACGATGCGCTTTTTCAATTTCATCTAGCAATAAAACAGTATACGGTTGTTTAATAATCGCTTCCGTTAATAAGCCCCCTTGATCATGGCCTACATAACCGGGAGGTGCACCAATCAAACGGGATACGGTGTGACGTTCCATGTATTCTGACATGTCAAATCGAATCAATTCTACACCCATTTCATACGCCAATTGACGAACTACTTCGGTTTTACCTACCCCTGTTGGACCGGCCAATAAAAACGAACCTACGGGTTTGTTAATATTTTTCAATCCGGAGCGGGATAAGCGAATGGATTCGGTTAAGAGTTTAATAGCATGATCTTGCCCAAACACACGATTTTTTAAGCGTTGGGGTAAGAGTTTTAACAATTTAGTATCCGAACTGGTTAAGCGTTCAATCGGCACGCGCGTCATTTTAGCAATCACTGCTTCAATTTCTCGGCAAGTAAGTTCTTTAACGCGTTGTCCTTCCGGTTGTAAACGTTGGAACGCACCGGCTTCATCAATTACGTCAATCGCTTTATCCGGTAATTGACGATCCACCATATAGCGTGCGGATAATTCCACGGCACGTCGCAACGCTTCGGTTGAATACGTAATATTGTGATACGATTCAAATCGCGATTTTAGTCCATTTAAAATTGAAACCGTGTCTTCCACGCTCGGTTCTGATACATCAATTTTTTGAAAACGTCGCAATAACGCGCTATCTTTTTCAAAATAGGTGCGGTATTCATCATACGTCGTCGCGCCCATGCAACGTAAATCACCTGAGCTTAGCAACGGTTTGATTAAGTTAGAGGCGTCCATGGTGCTGCCGGTGGCTGAGCCAGCGCCTACTAAATTGTGAATTTCATCAATAAAAATAATGGAACCATTGTGACGACTTAAGGCTTTTAAAACAGATTTAAACCGTTTTTCAAAATCGCCGCGGTATTTAGTACCGGCTAACATGCTGCCTAAATCCACCGAGTAAACGGTGCAATTTTTCAAAGGTTCTGGCACTTTTTTGTCAACGATGAGTTGGGCTAATCCTTCCGCAATAGCGGTTTTACCCACACCCGCTTCTCCCACCAAAATGGGATTATTTTTAGAACGTCGACAAAGAATTTGAACGGCGCGGCCCATTTCATGTTGGCGTCCAATTAAAGGATCAATTTTACCCATGCGGGCTTTTTCATTGAGGTTAATCGCGTAATTGGAGACGATGTCTTCATCCGCTCCAAATTCCTTGGCCATACCCAAATCCATCGAATGACCAGAAGTCCCAAACCCAGGCTCGGGAGTACCAAATAAGGGGGGTTCGCTTGGGAATGGAGACTCCTGCATTCGGTGGTTCTTTGACAACACTTGGGCGGTGTAATTCATCACATCGGCAAATGTTACATTTTCTTGATTCAGAAAATAAACGGCTTGGCTTTCAGGTTCCCCATAAATCGCCATTAATACATTTGCCCCACTGATCTCGGATTGTCCAGTGGTTTGCATTTGATCAATAGCGCGTTGGAGGACGCTTTGGAAACCTAATGTGGGCTGTACTTCTCGGTTAATATGAGGGGGTATTTGGGGAGTGGTTTCGTCTACAAAAATGGCTAAACCGGCTCGTAACCGATCGATATTCGCGCCACAGGCTTGGAGAACTTGATTAGCATCAGGGTCATCCAGCAAAGCCAATAATAGGTGCTCAATGGTAATGAACTCGTGTTGCCTTTCCCTAGCTCGGGTGAAAACAACACTGATAGTAAATTCTAAGCTCTTACTTAGCATTTTACCGCTCCTTGGCAATTGGTAGGGTCACGTCGCGGATCCATCCTTGGATCTACGAGGTAAGGATAACTATAGACCAAAACATTTTGGTTTTCTAAGGGGTTTCGGTTTATTTTTTTAAGCCTACCGTAGGGGTCGACCCTGCTAACCCATATGAACTATGATAGCCTCTCCAAATTGAGAGCAGCTTACTTCATGGGCACCTTCCATGAGCCGCGCTAGATCGTAGGTGACGGTTTTGGCAACAATGGCTTTTCCTAGGCCTTGGATAATGAGATCGGCGGCTTCTTCCCAGCCAAGGTGGCGGAGCATCATTTCGGCAGAGAGGATTAAGGAGCCTGGGTTTACTTTATCTTGGCCGGCATATTTAGGGGCTGTACCATGGGTAGCTTCGAAAATAGCCACCTCATCGCTTAAGTTAGCGCCGGGCGCGATACCAATGCCCCCTACTTGGGCGGCTAATGCATCGGAAATATAATCGCCGTTTAAGTTCATGGTAGCAATGACGTTATATTCTTCAGGACGTAATAAAATTTGTTGTAAAAAGGCATCCGCGATAACGTCGTTAATCACGATGCGTTTGCCCGTTTGGGGATGTTTGAATTCACACCAAGGGCCTCCATCGATTTCTTGAGCGCCGAATTCACGCTTGGCTAATTCATAGCCCCAGGTTTTAAAAGCGCCTTCGGTGAATTTCATAATATTGCCTTTATGTACCAACGTTACGGAATCACGATGATGATCAATGGCATACTGAAAGGCGCGACGAACTAATCGTTCAGTGCCCTCTTTTGAAATAGGTTTAATACCAATGCCGCTTGAAATGGGGAAACGAATTTTTTTCACTTGCATATCTTTTTCTAAAAAGTGAATGATTTTTTGCACGTCTTCGCTAAACGCTGGCCATTCGATTCCCGCATAAATATCCTCAGAATTTTCGCGAAAAATAACCATATTCACTTTTTCGGGGGCTTTCACCGGAGAAGGAGTGCCTTCAAAATACCGTACCGGGCGAAGGCACACGTATAAATCCAACTGTTGGCGAAGTGCAACGTTCAAAGAGCGAATACCGCCACCTACGGGAGTGGTTAAAGGGCCTTTAATGGAAATTAAATAGTCTTTTGTAGCTTGCAAGGTTTCATCCGGTAACCAGGTGTCTTTTCCATACACATGGGTGGCTTTTTCTCCGGCATAGATTTCCATCCAAGCAATTTTTCGTTGGTTGCCGTAGGCTTTTTCGACAGCTGCATCCACCACTTTTTGCATAACAGGGGTGATATCGACACCAATACCATCGCCTTCAATAAAAGGAATAAGGGGGTGGTTAGGAACATTTAAGGTATGGTCGTGGTTAGCAGTGATTTTTTTGCCATGAGTTGGGATTTGGATATGAGACATGAAAACCTCGCTTTTTGGGGGGTATAATAACAAGCTCGGGGGGAATCAGCTAGAGCCTAGGCTACTCTTCTCCTGAGAAAGGAGAAGGAAAATTAAGCGTCCTGGATTTTCGCTTTGCTCAATTCAGCCTACTTTATTATACTGCGCGGAATGAAAACAAAACGAAAACAACGGGTGGTGGTAGGTATCTCGGGGGGAGTGGATTCCTCGGTCAGTGCTTTATTGCTTAAAGAAGCAGGCTATGAAGTTAGCGGGATTTTTATGCAAAATTGGGAAGCAGATGCAGAGGATCCTTATTGTACCGCGAGCCAAGATTTAAGTGATGCGCGGGCCGCCTGTGATCGTATTGGTATTTCCCTACACACCATCAATTTTGCCAAACAGTATTGGGAGCGAGTGTTTCAGCATTGTCTGGATGAATTTAAAGCCGGCCTCACGCCTAATCCGGATATTCTCTGCAATCAGGAAATTAAATTTAAGGCGTTTTTAGACCATGCATTAAATACGATGGGCGCGGATTATTTGGCCACAGGACACTATACTGCTTTAAAAAAAACGGAACGTGGATTTGAATTACACAAGGCTGCTGATCTTAACAAAGATCAAACGTATTTTTTGTATACTTTAACTCAATCCATTCTATCACGTTGTTTATTTCCGTTAGCTCATTTGACAAAACCCGAGGTTCGAGCGAAGGCAGAAAAAGCAGGCCTTCCTAACCATAATAAAAAAGACAGCACAGGTATTTGTTTTATTGGGGAACGAAAATTTAAAACCTTTTTAAAAGAGTATTTATTGGCGCAACCAGGCCCCATTCAAACGCCCGACGGAAAAGAAGTGGGTCAGCACGATGGGTTAATATTTTATACGCTCGGGCAACGAAAAGGCTTACACATTGGCGGCAAAAAAGAAGCGCTGGAAGCTCCCTGGTATGTAGTCAATAAAAATTTGGATACGCATACATTGGTGGTGGCTCAAGGGCATGAGCATCCCTTATTGTATCGACGTGAATTGGTATTTACTCATCCCACGTGGATTAATGACTCTCCGAGTGAAGATCATTTTCTTTATCAAGCTAAAATTCGATATCGACAAGCGGATCAAGCCTGTACATTAATGCCTACAGAATCTCCTCATTTTCGAGTGGATTTCGAGCAACCTCAGCGCGCTATTACACCTGGCCAATCGATTGTGCTATATGAGGAAACTCGATGTGTGGGGGGCGGAATTATTATTTAACTGTGTAGAGAGGGCGTCTTTCTGGGTGTTTCTTCTTTCGTTGCGTCATCTATGCGATAGGTTACATAGGCTGCGAAAATCGCTACAAAAAAACTGACGGCTGTCAATATTTCTCCTGGCATTCGAGTGAAAAATAGGGGTTTTTTGTTTAAACAGAACACTAAAAAAATCACGGCTAGCAGCAAAAAAACAATCACTATCACGTTTAAGGTATCTATCATGGTTTGTAAGGGAGGCTGAGAAAGAGTAGAACGAGCCACTGGCTGCCGTAAGGAGGGCTTAATAAGATAATTTTCTTCCCAAAGACTTCGAGTAGAAGGAACGCGTGTCAAATTCTTAGCTTGGAGGGAGAAGCGCAAATATTCTCCTAATAAAGCTTGAACTAAGGAGGCGGGAATACTTTCTTCCTCATCAGCTTCTACCGATTTGCTATCCTCAGACGAAATACTTTCTTCGTTATCGTCTTCCACCGACCTGCTTCTTGGGGGGGGAAGAACTTTGTTTTCAGAAAGGGGAAAGGGAGCAGAGGCTATTTGAAAAAGATCAGAAATCCATTGAAAGGCTTGCTTGCAGGCGATAGGAGAGCAATAAGGATATTGGACGGTTTCTTCTTCCACTCGACAGGGCGAAACTAATTTTCTTAGAAACGAGGGATCACGGGTAATATAATTAACGCCCCTTTTTAAACGAACCCGTTTACCTGTTTCCCATCTTTCTACCCATCGGGGCACATAGCCCTCGTCGAGTAATATTCGAAGTTCGGCCTCACTGAGAAAAGGGGACCCCTCCGCCAATAAAGCCTGAATGGCTCCTGGCGGTGCTCTATCTAAAATAGATTGCTGTCCTCGTGACATCGTCCTTTTCCATTTTTATATAATGAGGGTTTTATAGTATAGTCCGAGAATATCACATTACAATGCAAGCAATAATTATGACGAATGGGGTTGAACCGTTTCATATCCACTGGGGAAATCTGCCGGGTGCAAGCCCCGCGTGGGCTATTGCGCAGCTAGCTCAGGAACAAAATCGTCCCCTTCTATTGCTGTGTTCTAATGAGCAGCAAGCAGAACAGTGGAGCCAAGCCATTCAATTTTTTGCGGCCCCCGAGATTTCATTACGGCGGCTGCCTTCCCACGAAACCTTACCCTATGATTATTTTTCTCCCTCCGAATCGATTACCTCCGAACGATTGGCCACACTTTATCATTTGCCTGGCTTACAAAAAGGTATTGTAGTTAGTACGATCACTACGGCAATGCAACGGTTAATGCCAAAATCAGCGTTATTCGCCCGGGCATTATTATTAAAAATCGGGCAATCTTTATCATTAACATCGTTTAAAACTACGTTAATAGAAAATGGTTATCGTCTTACTAGCCAAGTGATGGAGCATGGAGAATTTACGGTACGCGGTTCGTTGATGGATATTTTTCCTATGGGCAGTAACAAGGCCTATCGCATCGAATTATTCGACGATGTAATTGAAAGTCTGAGAACTATTGACCTCGACACGCAATGTTCCATTGAAAAAATTTCATCGGTTGAATTATTGCCTACGCACGAATATGGATTAGATGAAATCTCTATTACTCATTTTAGACAAGCCTGGCGATCACTTTTTTCTGGCAATCCCACTCAGGCCCCTTTATATGAAGCGGTAAGTGATGGCCACGCTGCTCCAGGATTGGAATATTATTTTCCGCTGTTTTACGACCAATGTGAGACGATTCACGATTATTTGCCTTTCAATACTCTCTGTATTCTGGAATCTCAAGCCTATGAAAGCGCGCAAGTTTATCAAAAAGAAATTTTAAGACGGTATGAGCAATTACGTCACAATAGAGAACGACCTTTATTAAATCCTTCGGCGGTTTTTTTAACGCCAGAATCATTGTATCAATCTCTAAAACCTTACAGTACCATTACGTTGCATACTGACCCTATTCCAGCAAAAGCATCCGCCATTTCATGGGCTATGCAGCGAGCACCTGAATTACCCATTCATCATCAAGCCTCTTCACCCCTGGAACCTGTGCAACAGTGGCTTAAGCAATACACTGGAAAAGTACTATTTTGTGCGGAATCAGAAGGACGACGGGAATCATTATTAGAATTGTTTTCGCATCATTCCATTTCCCTTAACACTCTGCAAAGCTGGAAGGAAGGGCAAGATAAACAACAAGGTGTTTATCTCCTCAAAGCTCCGTTGACAGAAGGATTTATTGATGAGGATCATCATTTCGCGGTTATCACAGAAAAAGAATTATTTGGCGAACAGGTCAAAATTGCTACTCACTATAAACACCATGAAATAGATCCTAATACGGTTATTAAAAGTTTAACAGAATTAAAAATGGGTGATCCGATTGTACATCTAGATTATGGCGTAGGCCGTTATCAAGGTTTACAAAAAATTGAAACGCAAGGTATTGAAACAGAATACATGCTGATTACGTATGCCAATAACGATAAAATTTATGTACCTATTGCATCATTACATCTGGTGACGCGTTATACGGGTTTAGATGCAGAGCATGCACCTCTTCATTATCTTGGAACAAAAACCTGGAAGAAAGAAAAAGAAGCGGCAGAAAAACGTATTCGAGATGTGGCAGCAGAGTTACTGCATGTTTACAGTCAACGAAAAATTGCTCCTGGTTTTGCATTTAAAAAACCCGATGATGATTTTCAGGTATTTCGTAATGAATTTCCTTATGAGGAAACACTTGATCAAACCAAAGCCATTGATGCTGTGATTGGGGACATGATACGTCCTCACCCTATGGACCGATTGGTATGTGGTGACGTGGGGTTCGGGAAAACAGAAATTGCAATGCAAGCGGCCTTTTTAGCGGTGCAATCTGGCAAACAAGTCGCTATGCTGGTTCCCACCACCCTATTGGCCTCCCAACATTACACCTCTTTTAAAGACCGGTTTGCGCATTGGCCCATTAAAATTAGTTTGCTTTCGCGATTTGTTGATACAACAGAATTAAATAAAACAAAGGAATTTATCGAGAGTGGGCATGTTGATATCGTGATTGGTACCCATAAATTAATTCAACGCGATATTATTTTTAAAAATTTAGGGCTTTTAATTGTGGATGAAGAACATCGATTTGGTGTTCGGCAAAAAGAGCGTATGAAAGCCCTTCGGGAAAATGTGGATGTATTAACCCTTACTGCCACCCCCATTCCCCGAACACTTAATCTTTCATTATCGGGTTTACGAGATTTATCAATCATTGCCACCCCACCCTTACGAAGATTGCCTATTAAAACATTTGTGTATGATTATAACGAAATCATTATTAAAGAGGCTATATTACGCGAAATGATGCGAGGGGGGCAGATATATTTTTTACACAACGAAGTACGTACTATTGATCAAAAAGCACGGGAATTACAGCAATTATTGCCTCAAATCAAAATTGGCGTAGCTCATGGTCAAATGAAGGAAAAATCGTTAGAGAAAGTCATGCTCGATTTTTATCATCAAAGATTTCATGTATTAGTATGCTCAACGATTATTGAATCAGGTATCGATATTCCTTCCACCAATACGATTATTATTAATCATGCTAATAAATTTGGATTGGCTCAATTACATCAATTACGTGGCCGTGTGGGCCGTTCACACCATCAAGCGTATGCCTATCTCTTAGTTTCGTCGTTAAAAGCCCTAAGAAAAGATGCCGAAAGACGATTGGAGGCCATTACAGAATTAGAAGAATTAGGCGCGGGATTTTTACTGGCCACGCACGATTTAGAAATTCGCGGGGCTGGCGAAATTTTAGGGGAAGATCAAAGCGGGCATATTCATACGATTGGATTTTCTTTATATATGGAATTGCTTAATGAAGCAATTCAATCCCTGAGAGATCATAAAGAAATTACTCTACTAGAACGACCGGAAGAAGTTGTCATAGAATTAAATCAAAGTGCCTTATTGCCTGAAAAATACGTTCATGATGTAGGTTTGCGATTAACGTTATATAAACGATTGAGCAGTTGCGCCTCTTTGAAAGCATTAGAAGAATTTAAAACAGAACTAATTGATCGTTTTGGTTTATTGCCTGTCCCTACTCAACGCTTATTTAAAATTGCTCATCTTAAATTATTAGCTAAATCGGTAGGCATTATTGAAATTCGGGGACACGCCTCGATGGCCACTATCACATTTAATCGAACTCCTCGAATTAATACCGATCGATTACTGAAGCTTATTCATACGAAACCGGATGAGATAAAATTAAAGGGGGCTGAGAAACTAAGCATTCATATTCCCAAAGATCAAGAGCCAGCAGATTGCCTTGAAAATTTACTGCAATTAATTGCCTCATAGCTTGAACTTTCGCTTTGCTCAATCTGGGCTACCAGGCTTCACCCATCTTAAATACTCATACCCCAGCATGACATTTCTCTTCCTGTGGATTACAATAATAAAATGAAACGATTATCGCTTATCCTTGCATACATCGGCCTAGCCGTCATCTCCCCCAGCTATGCTGAAGCAACAGAACCCTCCTCCCCTACCCCCATGGCCAAATGGTATCAAATTGAAATGATTATATTTTCTCAAATAACTAAGGAAACGCTTGGCTCTGAACAATGGCCACTGCTTTCCGGGGCCTTAAAAATTCCTGCCAATGCCCAGATTCCTTCTCTACTGCCACACAGCCAATTCCATTTGCAAGACGCTGAAAATGCCTTGAGACAAAACTCGCAATATCAAGTCTTGATGCATATTGCTTGGAACCAGCCTTTTACGGTACGAGGCAAAAAAATTCCTCTTCGTATTCAAAGTGTCAATGATTCCGGTGATTCCGTGCAAATTAATGGCCTTTTAACCATAGCGCTAACTCATTATATTGACATGCATTTTAATTTTATGATTGCAGAGCCCAAAGAGTATTTAGAAAAAATTAATTCCGATATGGAATGGCCCTCCACAGAAAATAGTTTTTTTTACTTTCATATGATGCAAACGAGACGCACAAAAAGTGGTGAGTTAAATTATATTGATTTCCCTCTCTTTGGAGTTTTAATTGAAGCATTTCCGCTGGATCAAAAGACTGAGGATTAATCTTTATAAATGCTCATCTGCTACACGATAAATACCCGGCACATTACGTAAATATTCTTTATAATCCAATCCAAATCCAAACACGTAATAATCCTCAATTTCAATACCGATAAAATCCGCTTTTTCCAACCCTCCGGGCTCACGCACTCGTTTTTTATCGATGATGGCGACTGTATACACCTGTTCGGCGCCTTGGCCTTTCACATAGTCGACCAATCCTTCAAAGGTACTACCACCATCTAAAATATCATCCACAATCACCACGGTTCGACCCTGCAACGCCAAAGAAGGTTTTGCTTTCCAACGTAACTCTTTTCCTACTGTGGCGCCTTGATAACGCGTGGCGTGAATATAATCTAACTGCAAAGGAAAAGCTAAGCGCAATAATAAATGCCCGATAGGAATCATAGCCCCATTTACAACGGCTAAAAAAATAGGATTGCTGTTGGCCAATCGCTCTGTCATAGCTTCTGCCATTTTATCCAAGGCTTGGTAAATTTCTTGTTCCGTCACTAAACAAATAGCTTTCTTATAAACGTCCTCAATATGCTTAGGCATATTCTCGTGAAGAGAGTTAATGGATGCAGTCATAGAGCCCCTATTTTTCATTCGACATCAATTTCATGGAAGATGCACATTGTGCCCCATGTTTTGAGATAATATCAAGAGTCTTTAAGAGGATATCTTGCTGGACGGTTAAAAATTTTCCCCACTCTGTGGTTTTAATAAAAGCCACCAAGGAGAAGTTTAATGCATACTCCCCTACTTCCACTAGATTAACTAAAATAGGTTCACTGCTGTCTACATCCGGATGACGACTGAGCATTTCTTTAGTCTCCGTAAGAATAGCTTTTATTTTGGAATAGTCTTCATGACGTAATCCTATTTCAGCCGACATACGGCGGTTTTTCATCCGAGAAACATTTTCCAAAGAAATGGTGGAAAAAGTGCCATTGGGAATATAGAGAGGGCGGCTTTCGGCGGTACGAATACGGGTTAATCGCCAACCAATTTGTTCCACCGTGCCTTCTATAAAACGGTCGGGTGAACGAATCGCGTCTCCCACATTAAACGGCCGGTCTAAATACACCATTAATCCACCCACAAAATTGGCCAAGGTGTCTTTAGCCGCAAAACCTACCACTAAACCACCCACCCCACCAAAAGCCAATAACGCTGAAATGGAAATGCCCCAGGTTTGAAGCGCCACCAGCATAGCAATAGTAATAATCGTAGCCTGTGCAATTTGGCTCAATGCAC
This sequence comes from Coxiellaceae bacterium, assembly GCA_035290065.1. Classification (GTDB taxonomy): domain Bacteria; phylum Pseudomonadota; class Gammaproteobacteria; order Coxiellales; family Coxiellaceae; genus DATDVD01. The sequence goes on from DATDVD010000057.1 coordinate 21,187, forward strand.
TGATGGTTGTTTTATCGGTACGACGGCGGCCTAAATTGACTTGTACTTCCATTTCGCACTGTAAATTATAGACATAGCGAAGACCAAACCACGTGAGGAAAAGAATCGTGCAAAGGCGGTAGGCAACATCCAAATCGGGTAACACCTCCGTGCTATAAAATCGCCGCATCAACACATCCAAAATCCAAACCAATGTTACCACACTGATTAAAACCACTAATGGCCGATGAAGCGCCACTAATAAGCTATCATCCCAAATTTGAGACGTTCGGGATAAACGAGGATGAAGTCGATTAAAAATAAAGCGCTCTAACCAGAGCAAAAAGAGACCGGCGATTAAAATAATCGATGCATGCACCAACCATCCATTGTGATCTAATACATCGAGAAGATTCGTCCAGGAAGTATGCATTACGATACCCTCCTTTCTTACATTTGGATTAATCGCTGAATTCGAGCGTCCGATTCAGCGTGATGATACGATTCCAAACATTCGAATACATTCACCAAGGCCTTTCTATTATTGCATACTAGCAATAAATCGCAACCTGCTTCGAGCGCTAATTGCGTGCGATCGGTTTCAGAACCAAACGAATGAGTAGCACCCATATTTAAATCATCACTGATAATAACACCTTTAAACCCGAGTTGGTGACGAAGCACGTTTTTCAGCCAAAAAGATGAAAATCCTGCGGATTTTTCATCGCATTGCTGATACACCACATGAGCGGGCATTACCATATCTAAAAGAGAAATTAATTTCATAAAGGGTTGTAAATCATTTTGGGTAATAAGCTCTAATGATCGCGAATCGACAGGTAAACTCAAATGAGAATCCGCTTTTACATGCCCATGGCCTGGAAAATGTTTTCCCACCGAAGGCATATGCATGCCATGCATAACTTCAATCATAGCCCGTGCTAAGTGAATAATTTTTTCCGGCTCTGAATGGAAACTGCGTTCTGCAATGACTTCATTTAAACCCATGTTTAAATCTAATACCGGCGATAAGCACACATTCACACCACAGTCTTTTAATTCTTGCATGTGAATGCAAACCACCTCTTGGAATGCTTTTACAGCTTCCTCCGGAGAGCGATCAAAATATTGGCCCCAGTATTGCATGGGTGGTAAACGCGTAAATCCCTTCATAAAACGCTGAACACGCCCGCCTTCTTGATCCACCATAATCAAAGCAGAAGGTTTTTCGCGATAAATAGCTTGCGTGAGGGCTTTCAATTGCAGAGGATCGTGATAATTTCGCGCAAAAAGAATAACACCCACGCACACCGGGTGATGGAGGAGTTCAATTTCCTCGCCGGTGAGGTGGGTGCCTTCTAAATCTAACGGAACATACCCTAATTTCGACATTCTCTCTTATCGAGAAATGGGATTATCCTCTTTGGGGGCTACGAGTTCTTGCACATGTAAACGAGTTACATTGCTTTTCTTCTCGTTAAAATCAATTAGTTTAGCAGCCCCTTTTCGCATGACTTCATCGATTCGAATCACTTCATGCATGGGAATATAAGCCCGTCTCACTCCTTCAAATTCTTTCTTTAATTTTTCTTCGGTGGGATCTAGGACTAACTGGTTCTTGTCCGGGAATACCAAATCCTCTACCTCGATAAATCCCATTAGACTTTCTTCGGAGATATATCTTGCAAGTATTTGATAGACTTGATCTTTTTGTCTAAATGTAATTCTATACATGGCTTCATAGTCACTCATGGATTAATACCTCTGTACCTAGGGGAACCAGATCAAATAACTGTATCACATCCTGGTTCCGCATGCGAATGCAACCGTGTGATGCCGGTTGACCCATTTTCACGGTCTCAGGTGTACCGTGAATATAGATATAACGGCCCAGTGTATCCACCGAACCTCCCTGATTCTTTGCTGGCTCCTTGCCACTCAACCACATAATGCGCGTGAGAATCCAATCGCGTTCTGGATAACGAGCACTGAGCTCGGACGTATAGATTTCTCCGGTGGGTTGACGATGAATAAAAACGGTATTGGGAGGGCATCCATCCCCTATTTTCTGGTGAATTTTATGGAGACCCAGAGGGGTTTGCTCACTGCCTATCATTTGCCCGACTCCCTTCGAAGCAGTAGACACAAAGTAGGTGCGAATGAGCTCTTCTTCTTGGTATACTCGGAGCTTTTGGGCACCTACGTCTATACGGATTTGCATCATTATCCGTTTGCCTTTTATTTACTTTAAACATAGCACATAAGAACCAATATGCAATTTAATCGATCAATTAGTAATACAGAATTGTTATTAAGCGCCGTCGGAGGGATTGTGGGCTCCGGTTGGCTATTGGGGCCTCTGCTAGCGGCTAAAATTGCCGGGCCTGCGGCCATTATCGCTTGGGTATTAGGCGGACTGTTAATGATGACCATTGCCCTCACCTATGCCGAACTAGCCTCGATGCTGCCAGTGGCGGGGGGCACCATCCGTTTTTTGCAATTTAGCCATGGGACATTAGCCAGTTTTACGATTGGATGGGTCGCCTGGTTAGCGTCTGCTGCGGTAGCACCCATTGAAACACTGGCCCTCTTGCATTATGCCTCGGTTTATTTGCCCTGGTTGATGCATAAGGTGGGCGGTGTGGCGGTGCTGACGTGGGCAGGCTTTGGCATGGCAGCGTTAATTATGTTGGGAATGTGTATCGTGAATGTGGTAGGCGTTCGCATTCTGACTAAAACGAATGCAGCCGTGGTAATTTTAAAATTACTGGTACCCGCTTTGACGATTGTTGTGTTATTTAATTTAACGTTTCATCCCTCTAATTTTATCTCGCACGGATTTGCACCAACGGGATTAAAAGGAATTTTAAGTTCGCTGCCTGCGGCGGGCGTGATCTTTTCGTTTATTGGTTATTCGCCAGCGATTCAATTAGCCGGTGAAGCAAAAAATCCCCAACGTGCCATTCCATTTGCTATTTTAGGCGCACTCATGATTTGTATTGTGTTATACACGCTGCTGCAAATCGTTTTTATTGGCGCATTACCCACTGAAAGTTTAGCGAATGGATGGGCGAATTTAAGTTTTGCAGGTGATACAGGGCCTTTTGCGGGTATTGCAACGGGATTAGGCGCGTTGTGGTTAGCTAAAATTTTATATTTGGACGCAGCCGTTTCTCCGTTTGGAACGGGACTGATTTATACAGGTTCTACTGCACGAATGACCTTTGCGATGGGGAAAAATGGTTATTTGCCTCAAGGATTAATGCGATTGAATGTATTTGGTGTGCCTGCTTATATTATTGCTTTCAATTATTGCTTAGGTTTATTTTTCTTTTTGCCGTTCCCCACGTGGCAAAGTATGATGAGCTTTTTGGTATCGTGTTTGGTACTGGCCTACACCGTTGGGCCGTTAGCGCTTAATACGTTGCGGAAATCGTGTGCAACGTTGCATCGTCCTTTCAAAATTCCATTTTATAAAGGCGTAACACTGGCTGCTTTTTATATTTGTAATCTTATTATTTACTGGACCGGGTGGAATATTATTTCCAATATGTTAATAGCCATTGTTTTAGGGTATTTGACGTTGAGTATTTATCAATTTATACGACGAAATAATAAAATTGATTTGCAATGGAAAAGCAGTTGGTGGGTCATTCCGCATTTGATGGGAACAGGCCTATTATCGTGGATGGGTTCCTTTGGTGGAGGAAAAGGTTGGTTGCCGTTTGGATGGGATTTTGCAGGCGTTGCAGCATTAACAGTATTTACCTATTGTATAGCCCAGCGAATTGGATTGGCAGATGGCACTCATTGTCGCGAAGCGCTTCAGTCAGAAACGCTTTCAGCGGTTGAGGTTGAAGAAAATATGGGGCCTCCGTAGTTCACAACTCCATGCCAATTTGCATACACTGGTGATCAAGAATATTCCCTAAGCCACTCCACCCAATACCATAGCCATAGGGCTAGAAGCAGCTACTGCACCCACTTCATCACTTGCGTGAGAAGAGTCTGCGCGTAGTTGATCAACAAATGTTTTTGCTGCTTCATATTGTTCCGGCGGAATACCCAGCTTTCGCAGTTCAGCTTCTTGATCTAAGGGATGAGAAGTAAGAGAAAAGGATTTTCGGGCTTGTTGAAGCATGGTATCGAATTCTCCTGATTTAAAATCCGTTTTCTGCAAAACCCTTTCTTTCTGATTAAGCAAAAGCATTGCCGCGGCTACACTAAAAGCCAGGATAGTAATGGCTGCGGGTATGAGGGTAAATAGGGAATTAAAAAGTGGGGCCGGATGTAGACTAAGCAACCCTACCATGAGAGTTCCAAGCATCCCGATAAGACCTACTACACAAAGGATAGGAGGAGTTCCCATAAGAGCTACTGAGAAAGAATAACGTTTTTCCATGTCTGCCTCTTGCTGAATTGTTGGGCGCATTGAGGCGGGAAATAATTCAAGGAATTCAGGCATAGAAAGATCTTTTTTACAGTCGCCGGGCCAGAAAGGGAGGTGGCGAATAATACGAAGGCCTGCTATTTTCCCCTTTTCATTAAAAAAATATTTAATTTCAATACGTGCAAGCTTGTTATTTCCAGAAGCTCTATTTGATAAATAGGCTTTTAAAAATGTCCATTCTAGAATTTCTCGAGACAATTTTGATAGAGGCTGAGAGATTATAGGAGCGTGAGTGAACAATAATGATGGCATAGGCTTCTCCGCTTTGTTGTTTTCCAGGTTAGCATTTTTAACTTAGCACAACAGTATTAAGGAAATATTAAGTGAGCATTGGTGCCGAAGAAAGGACTCGAACCTTCACGGGGTTGCCCCCACAAACACCTGAAGGTTCGAGTCCTTTCTTCGGCACCAATGCTCACTTAATATTTCCTTAATACTGT
>DATDVD010000058.1:0-16899 GCA_035290065.1 Coxiellaceae bacterium
ATTCTCTATACTATTCCTCTACAATTATTGGCTTATCATGTGGCGGTGTTGAAAGGCACCGATGTGGATCAGCCCCGAAATTTGGCCAAATCGGTCACTGTTGAATAATGTAATCCGGGCTATGCCATCATTTTCTTAGCATCGGCCGTACGCGTTGACTAACCGCAGGGGTCGAACACAAAAAATAAACACCGATTGCAATCAACGCTAAGGCCGTCGCTATTTCCACCGGCCAAGCTAAAGAAGATTGGCGTTTCATGGCAACGGCTAGTTTTTGAATCATAAAAGCAATCGGTGGCACCAATACCAACGTGACGGCAATTCCCACGCTTACCACGGACAAACCTACTAACTTACGTTTTGAATAATCATTGGCAAAAATATTGAGTGGCACAGTCGGTTGCGTGGGAGTTGCCAAAGCATTCAGTTGCACGTGTACCGGCGGATGACGAGAAAGTTCTTTATAATAATCGGTCTGATTAGGAAAGGCTTTCAACACCACTACCATTGGAATTAACGTCACTATAAATTGCACGGGATCCAATCTAACAGACGGAAATCTTTCTACAGTGGCTAATGAAGGATCTTTTACTTTTAAACGAGCAATGACAGCGCTGTTCACTTTATGCAGCGTGGAGGTGACCGATAAAATTATTTCTTCTAATGCTTCTTCGGAAGGTATGGCAGAGGGGCCTAGGGTGAGCGTTTCGGCCTTTGCTTCTGAAGCAGCCGGGGCAGAAGCCCCTGCACTTCCAAAAGCACTGCTTAAACTGCGACGTGCATTTCGTCGAGGATGGCTTTCGCGATGAGCCGCCGCTTCTAATTCTTTTCTTACTGCATCGAAGAAAATCTGTTCTCGTTTTCGAACCGGCAGTGTACCAAAGGATCCGTCGGTAAAAATGTGCACATAACGTGCAAATTCCGTGTTAATGGCTATTAAATCAGCCCAATTATTTCTAAAAAACTGTTCCAACTGGTGTAACCGACCTGAATCCATCTCTTTTTCTTCGGCCGCAATAGCATGATCCAGTGCATTCATAAAAGCATCTTGATCTTCTCGTGCTCCTGGCGTTTCAAGCGCACGCTCTGCCAATGGGAAATAGCGGCGCATTAAATGTAAATACTCACTCCACGGAGGGGCAGTATGTAAGGTGTGTTCAGCACTATCACGCAACCCAGAAGGAGGATGACCAAAACTAAATAAACGAGAATGAGAGCAAGAGTCGCGATGCCGGGCAGCCGGTGTGCGCCAATCATGTGCACTGGCACGATGAGCATCCATAGTCCTTCTCCTTTCTAAAACCGAAGAAGTCCCTTTACGTTAAATGCTTCCTGCGCATGCGGCTTAATGTGCTTCATCCCAATTATTGCCAACACCAACATCGACAATTAAAGGTACGGGCAATTTTACCGCATTTTCCATCACTTGTGGAATGATTTTTTTAAGAGCGTTGACCTCTTTATCCGCTACTTCAAACACTAATTCATCGTGCACTTGCATAATCATCACGGCGTCTAATTTTTCTTCCCGCAATGTGCGATCCATAGTAATCATGGCTAATTTAATAATATCAGCGGCAGTGCCTTGCAAAGGCGCATTAATGGCTGCTCGCTCGGCGGCTTTGCGACGAATACTGTTCTTACTGATCACATCGGGAACATGAATTTTTCGCCCCAATAAGGTACGTACAAAATGATTTTTACGGGCATCGCGTCGAATATTTTCAATATATTCTTTGACACGAGGATAACGTTTAAAATAAATATCAATGTATTCCGCCGCGATAGCTCGCTCTACACCAATCTGCTGGGATAATCCATACGCAGACATACCATACAACAAACCAAAATTTACCGCTTTAGCATGTCGACGTTGCTCGGGTGTCACGCGTTCATAGGACATCCCAAATACTTCGCTCGCAGTGGCACGATGAATATCCAGCCCTTCTTCAAATGCTTTGATTAAATTTTTATCGTTTGAGAGTGAAGCCATAATACGCAATTCCACTTGAGAATAGTCGGCAGACATCAGTTGATAACCGGGCGCTGCAATAAAGGCTTGTCGAATTTTTCGACCTTCTTCGGTGCGAATAGGAATATTTTGCAAATTAGGATTTTGAGAGGCCAAACGCCCCGTCACTGTCACGGCTTGACGATAAGAGGTATGAATACGCCCTGTTTTAGCATTCACTTCTTTCGGCAATCGATCGGTATACGTGGTTTTTAATTTGCTTAAACTTCGAAATTCTAAAATATGCAGGGGAAATTCATGTTCGTGAGCTAATTCCTGCAAAACGGATTCTGCGGTAGAAGGCTGACCCGTAGGCGTTTTTTTAATCACAGGCAATTTTAAGTGCTCAAATAAAATAGTTTGCAATTGTTTAGAAGACGAAATATTAAACACACTTCCCGCCTGCTTATAAATCTCATCCTCTAGTTTTTTTAAACGTTTCTTAATCGACTGACTTTGAGCATTTAATTTTTCTACGTCTACCAAAACACCCTGATATTCCATACGCGCCAACACCGGCATCAGGGGTAATTCAATTTTCTCTAATACCTGAAGAAGATCGGAATCTTTTTCCAAGCTATGCATCAACGTTTGGTGTAATTCCAACGCCACTTCTGCATCTTCTGCCGCATATTCGGTGGCTTCTTTTAAAGGAACATGCGCAAAATTTTTAGATTTAATGTTATGAGTAACAACCTTATAGCTGGTCAATTTTCGCTGCAGATAATCTTCAGCCAATGTTTCTAAATCGTGCCGAAGAGAAGTGGTGTTTAGCACGTAAGATTCCAACATGGTGTCATACAAAGTACCCACTTCCAATTCAATTCCATACTGTTTTAAAATCTTATAATCGTATTTTAAATTTTGTCCGATAATGACCGATTTTTTTCGCTCAATGATAGGCTTTAATACTTCCAGTACGTGTTCACGGGTTAATTGTTCTGGCGCGCCTTCATACTCATGCGCTACCGGAATATAAACGGCCTCTCTTTTTTTCACGGAAAAAGATAACCCTACCAGCTCCGCATCCATCGCATTTAAGGACGTGGTTTCAGTATCCAACGCAAAAGAATCCGCGGCTTTTAATTGATGACATACCTCCATCAATTCTTTTTCCGTTAATACCATTTTATAATGAAACTTTTCGATCGAAAACGCATTTTTTTCAGAAATTTCTTTAGCTTCAGGCTCAGAAACAGCTTCTCCTCCCACGTCACGCAACCAATTTTTAAACTCAAGCTCTGTAAATAATTCTACTAACTTAAGTCGATCCAGTTCTTTAAAGTGAAAATCTTCCGGCGTAATATTCAGCTGGATATCCTCTTTAAGCGTCACTAATTGTTCCGTTAAAGGTAGATGCGCCAAACTCTCTCGCAAATATTCACCGACTTTTCCAGTAAATTTATCTGCATGCTTAATAATATTTTTTAAAGAACCATATTCTTCCAACCATTTTGCGGCTGTTTTAGGCCCTACTTTAGGCACCCCAGGAATGTTGTCAGACGTATCGCCCACCAACGTCAAATAATCAATGATTCTATCCGGCGGTACTCCAAACTTTTCTTTAACACCCCCACTGTCCATGGTATGACCCGTCATGGTATTAACGAGTGTAATATTATCATTCACTAATTGGGCTAAATCTTTATCGGCCGTTGAAATCACTGTTTTTAAACCGTGCTTTTCCGCTATCCGCGCTAATGTCGCAATCACATCATCCGCTTCAATACCCGGTTTCACTACTAACGGAAATCCTAACGCTCGAATCACCTCATGCAAGGGTTTAATTTGAATCGCCAAATCTTCCGGCATAACTTCTCGATTCGCTTTATAATCGTGATAAAGCGCATGCCGAAATGTTTTTTCTTTGGAATCGAACACCACCACCAAATGTTCTGGGTCGTAATCTTTTTTCAATCGGCGCAGCATATTAATAACCCCGTAAATTGCACCGGTGGGCTTGCCTTTTGAATTAGTTAACGGGGGCAACGCAAAATAGGCACGAAATAAATAAGACGATCCATCGACCACTACAAAGGGTTTTTGAGCATTATTCATCAGCATTACTCATCTTGCAGGCATTGAATAGGATCCACTTGGGACGCCGTATAAGCCGGGTAAAAACCCGAGATCACACCGACTAAGACAGACACTATAAACCCTAACAACGGCGGGAGTAAATAAAAAGAAAAATCCCAATGGGCAAAAAAAGCCAAGGTAAACGACGCCACCACACCTACCATCACGCCAAGCAACCCACCAAACAGTGTCAACGTAACCGCCTCCACCAAAAACATAATACGAATATCAGAACGCCTAGCTCCAATCGCCATTCGAATACCAATTTCTTGACGACGCTCCACCACGGATACCAGCATAATATTCATCACACCAATACCCCCCACAATCAGCGAAATACTGCCAATCATGCCCAATAACCACGTAAAAGTACTGCGTTGTTTAGTCATCACCTCAATAATTTGTTCGGGACTTCTAAAAACCGCTTTTTGCCCCGGCAACATTAGGGACACTTTGTCTTGTAACGCCTGTTGAATAGGCGCCAAATTCACTTCTTTCTTGACACGAAATAATATGTTGTTAATTTGTGCCGTCGAACTTAAATAATACGCTTGTTGCAATGGAATAATGATGGATTGATTTAAATCCGAAAACATAAATAAATTAGTTTGCCAGGGTTTCAATACTCCAATAATGGTGCAATAGGTATTGCCTAATTGAATTTGATTGCCCAATAATTTTACAGCTCCCGTTTGTTTTATGTTTTGTGCTATTTGATCGCCTATAACACAAAAAGCACTATTGGCATCCAAATAACTGACAAATCGCCCTTCTTGAAGATACAATTTAACCACTTCTTTCAAACTATCAGTGGCCCCCACCACTTCACCGTCCAAGGTATTTCCATTAAAGTACAAAGAAGAATAGGTGCTAATATAAGGGGCTATCAATTCAATAGCGGGAGAAGCATTTTTTAAAGCAGGCATATCGGACAATTGCAATTGCTGTTGGCCTACTCCCTGCTGAGGGCCATCACCCATATCTTGAATACTCAACGCAATTAAGTTGGTACCCAGAGTTTTAAATTGTTGCAAAGCATTCGCCGTCGCCATTTGGCCTGAGGATACCAACGCCACCACAGAAGCCGTTCCCACCAAAATACCCAATATGGCCAGAAAAGAGCGCAATTTAGCGTTGGTTAAATTCGCAAAACTCTCAGCAATCTGTGTGATTAATTTCATGGTTTAAAACACCGCATCTTGCAGCTCACTTACAATTTTTCCATCTTTCATAAAAATTTTACGTTGGCATTGATTAGCAATGCCAGAATCATGGGTCACAATTAAAAGGGTGGCTTTTTCTTTTTCGTGTAAATTTTTAAGCAAGTCCATCACTTCCGCACTGTTTTGACTATCCAAAGCACCCGTGGGTTCATCTGCCAAAATAATAGACGGTTTTCCAATTAATGCGCGAGCAATAGCCACCCGTTGTTTTTGCCCACCAGAAAGTTCGTGTGGCTTATGATTCATCCGCTGATCCATCTTCACTTGTGTTAATTTTTCAACAGCTAACTCACGTGCCTCGGATTTACTCACTCCATCACGATACAGCAAAGGCAACATAACGTTATCCAAAGCGGTTAATTTATTCAGTAAAAAAAAGGATTGGAAAACAAAACCGATTTTTTGATTGCGACAATACGCTTGTTCATCAGACGTGAGTTTTGAGGTTTCTTTACCATCCAAATAATACTCTCCAGCCGTCGGATTACTTAATAAACCCAAAATATTCATCGTGGTGGATTTTCCACATCCTGACGCACCTATCAATGCTACTAATTCTCCTTCATTAATGGAAAAACCAATATCCTGTAACGCTCTAAATTTTTCAGCCCCCATGGGGAAATCTTTAACAATATTTTTTAATTCAATCAGAGGATTATTCATCCATGACCACCTGATCACCTGGCTTTAATCCACTTAAAATAACTACCTCTGTTTCAGTAGTAGCACCCGTCGTTACCGACGTCGATACTTTTTTTCCATTTTCCAATACCCTCACAGTCGATTGGCCATTTTGCTGCGTCACCGCTTGAATCGGCACCATAATGTGGGGCGGGCTTTGAATCTCCACATCCAACTTAGCGGTCATTCCCACATGAACCAACTGATTCGCTGCCGAAGGCATCTCTGGCACTGAAATATCCACATTAAACATGCTTAAATTACTACCACCGTTTTGATTAGCTTCTGCTTGAGAAGCCACACCGATCACCGATCCCGACAGCGATAACCCCGGAAATGCTACACCCGTAACCACTACTTTTTGCCCGGGTTTAATACGATTCACATCCACTTCACTCACTTGAATGCTGGCCGTAATACCCCTTAAATCACCAATGGACAATAACAATTGATTTTGGCGCACATTATTGCCCACACTCAGTTGTGCATCTCCGCTCGAAGAATCACTATTGCCTGAATTATTGCTATCGGAATTAGACGTATCAATAGGAAACAACGCTACACCCGTTGCATTAGAAAATACTTCTACATTCGTAAAATGATCACGAAATCGATCATTTAATTGCGCTACCTCTTGAAAAGTCATATTTTCCACGTTTTGAAAACTAATACTGGCTTGATTTAAAATTTTCTCCAATTGATATTTAGATTGGTAATAACTTAACATACTCGTTTCATAGGAGGTTTTATCCCCCCCAAAAGTTTCCTGCGAAATTACACCGGCTTTATAAAGAGCCTCGGAACCTACATACGTTTGATACGCTTGATTATATTGATTCTTATCTTGCAAATATTGTGTAATCGCCTGACGAAAATCCGTTTCCAATTTTTCCGAATTGATGGAAAATAGTTTCTGTCTCTCGTGAACAATTTGGCCATATTTGAAAAATAATTTTCTCACACGGCCTTCGACCGGACTAAATACCGAGATAGTTTTAATGGGTGAAATAACACCGCTGTAATAAAGATGCGAAACACTCGCTTTAGGCTGCACCGTAAGGATGACCTCCGGCGTTTTTTTATGCGAGTCTTTCTTTACCTCTTGGCACCCCATCAACCCAACAGCAGTCAATGCTAAAAAAAGTATGATAGAACTATATCTTCCCTTCATAATTAATACCTTAATTTAATATCCCACACATCTAATGTTTTAGCCATAATCTGATTATACGTCGTAATATCATTCAACAACCCAATTTGCGCCGTAATTAAAGAAATTTGTGCCTGTACCAAATTATCCTGTTGCTGAGAAAGCTCAAACGCCGTCGCTCGACCATATTGCTGCTTTAATTTCGTCGCATCATAAGCTTCTTGCTGCAACATCACATTTTGTTTCGCTATTTTAATTTGTTCCACCTGATTCTGCATAGCAATCACTTGCTGTGTCACGGTAGATACTAATTGACGCTGTTGCTGAGCCAATACAATTTTCGCATTTTCCAAGGCAATTTCGGCCTGCTTAACGGCTTGTTCATTACTCAAGTTATTCAGAGGAATACTTAATGCCAATCCCGCTGTATTGCCTTCCCCTGCCGTAGGATCATCTCCTATCGAATCCGCTTCACTGCCCGTCGTAGACCCCCCCGTACTGCTATACGTCAAATTTAAAGACCACTTCTGTTGATCACGCGCCGTAATTAATCCCCGTTCCGTGGCGCGCAAATTAATCAATGCCGATTGATAACTGATATTATTCGCCAACGCCTCTTGAATACTTTGCTGCAAATCAGGCACCTGATAATGCTCATCCACCTCAAGGCTATCGCGAATCGTCACTTTCGCATCCGCACGCAAACCAATCGACGTCAAAAACGCTTGGTAATCTTGATTGATTTGTTGCTCTTGCTGTTTATAGCTCAATTGAGTTTGCGTAAAACTAGCTTTTTGTTGCGTTAATTCGCTTCTCGCTAATTGCCCTGCCTTAACTTGCAATTCGTATTGTTGCAATAGTTCTTTATCTTCACGAAGCGTATTCGCTTGCACTTTTAAAGTATTATAATCTCCCATCAAGGTACGATAGGCTTGCACCACTGCTACCACTACGCTAATCACATTATTTTTAAAATTAAGTCTATTAACTAATTCTGAATCCATAGCATTTTTTAAGGGTACCGCATTAACTTCTCCGGCTCCTTGCAAAAGCGGCTGGGTAAGGGTCAACGTTTGTTGGCCCCCTCCACTCAGGCTATTCGCATAGGCAAAATTAATAGTGGTTCCTATGGGTGTTTGCATTTGCACACTAGGATTAAGGCTATAAGTGGGCGGTATACCCGTCGCTAAATTGTAATTCGCCGCCAACGTGAAATGAGGTGCAAACGCATCATGCGCTAAATCCAACGCAAATTTATCCAACACCCGCTGCAATTCATAACTTTCAATATTAGGATTGGTGCGAAGCGCTAACAACACAGCGTCTCGCAAGGTAAGCATCATTGGGCCTGAATGCGTTTCTTCCGCCGGTGCCGGCAAATCCATTAAAGACCGGCGAACCTCTGCTCGATCAAAAGGGCGCGCAATAGCCGTGGTTATCACACTCACGATGAAGAAGAGTATCACGTACTGACGCAAACAATTTCCCCTAAAATCCTGCAAAAAGTGTATTTACCCTATAATAGAGTTTATTATAGCGAATTACAGACAAGTAGGCATTGAAGTATTTATGAAATTGCTGATCGATAACAAACTCCCCGGCGCCGAATTATTGTTCAGCCCTCATGCTACTGTCTCTTTAAAAAGTGGATATGATATTCATCGAAATGATTTGAGGGATGCCGAGGGACTTATTATTCGCTCAGTGACCGCGATCCATCCTTCTCTTCTAGAAGGAACGCCCATCCGATGGATAGGCACCGCCACGGCCGGCACTGATCATATGGATCTTCCCTGGTTAACCGCTCACGACATTGCGTGGGAAGCCACGCCCGGCGCTAACGCTTTCGCCGTCGCCGATTACGTGGAAACGTGTGTTCACCTTCTCAATCAGAAAGGCTATTTAACGGAAAAAACCGCCTGCGTGATAGGCGTAGGCCATGTAGGCTCGCAAGTTAGTGAGCGCTTGAAACAATTAGGTTTCACCGTATGGGAAAACGACCCGCCTCGTAGGGAGAGCGACCCTACTTTTCATTCCACGCCTTTAGAAGAAGCTCTCGCAAACGCCAAGCTTGTATGCCTTCACACTCCTTTAACTCAGGCAGGCGCTTATCCTACCTTTCATTTACTCAACGAAAAAAATCTTTCAAAAATTCGCAGAGGAGGCTTTTTATTGAATGCCGGCCGAGGAGGTGTGATCGATGAAGCGGCTTTATTAACACACGCCGATCGATTGCACTGGGTCTTGGATGTTTGGGAAAATGAACCGGCCATTAATTCTGCCGTTTTGGAAAAAGCTACGCTGGCGACTCCTCATATTGCGGGCGCAACGAAAGCGTCTAAGTGGATCGCCATGGAAAGACTCTATCACGCTGCTTGTAAATTTTTTGGATGGACGCCTCTCGCGCACAAACTGACGTTTTCTTCCCCGCTCCCTCTGGATATCCTCGCCATCACACACACCTTAAAGCACCGTCAAAATTTCAAACAGTGTCGTGAAGCGTGTGGATGGCGATAGCCATTAGCCATGGCCGCCGCTTCCTCTCCTTGGGGTAGGGGCAGGAGGAGGAGGAGGAGGGACAGCAGCAGCTCCTGCTCCTCCAGGAGCAGGAAAAGAAACAGGAGGAAGACTCGCAAGAAAATCATCAGGCTCATCTATCCTTGTTACAACAGGGGCGCGAGCAGCCGGCGCGGCAGCCGCAGGAGCCGGAGCAGCATGAGCATCATCGCCCGCACGACCACCCGCGCCAGAACCCTCCGCCCCTCTTCCTCGTCCAGCTCCTGGGCGGCTACCCGCTGAAGCAGCCCCTACTCCGAAACCAGGAAATTCACTGGGTCTTGCTCCTGCTAGAGAACCTGGCATGGCTCCCGGAACAGCAGGATAACCCCCCATACCCGATCCCATTTCACCTGGAAAATCAGCAGCAGGATGACCATATCCCACAGCCGATCCCATTCCACCCGAAAAAGCAGCACCGGCCGGTGAGGCATAGCCATCGCCATCGCCATCTTCCCTAGGCAAATGACGCCCCCGGGCTTGAGGCGAATGACCTCCCTGGGCTTGCCGGGCTTCTGCTTGAGCTAATTCTTGCTCAAATCCATCTAAGGGGCTAGGAAGAGGACGTCGTGGGGCTCGGCCACCGTCTCCTGCAGCTGCTGCCCCATCGTCCTTGGCAGCTGCTCTATGATGCGTTTGATAGTCGCGAGTAGCTGCTGCTGCTTCACGCGTTTGAACAGCCTCTACTAGCGCTGGGCCTCCCACAAAATCTTGGGGTGTTAATTGAATGCCAGCACCTTCATTCTTTGAATTACAAAACTCACAATAGGCGCTAATCAAGGCATCGGTGGTTTCTTGAGTCGGATTAGCTCGAAAACGATTCAACGCCGCTTCTAATTTGCCACGTTGATTTTCGGGCGGCTCTGGATTTCCTCGAAGACGTGCCCAAAGTTTCTTGGTAGGCATCATCAGTCTACTCATCATTCCTTGTCGAGGTATTTTATGAACCATGTTGCGTAAATCGGAATAAAGCATCCTCAAAGCTGCTAGATTATAGGGAACTTCAGGTGGCGGGGCGTGATGACGGCCTCCCACCACATGCCGTGAATCTCTCCGGCTTAAATTTGCTCGAAGCGCCTCTTCCGGAAATTCTCGTTTAGCCCAAGCGGTACCTCGTCGCGTCATGCCGAGTTTTTCTTCCCTTCTAAACCAGGAAATCATCCTGGAAATACCTTTACTCATCAAAGCAATCACACCGATACCCGCCGCTAGCGAGAAGATGTAAGCCAAGGCTTTACCTATTTTCCCAAGAAACGGCACCCCACCACTGTGTATAAACAAATGAGAAACCGCAAAGAGATGCATTTTAGCGAAAGCCAATCCAATGCCGTGAAGGATATAGGGCATTATGCCCGCAAAACCTCCCAAATGTGCCCCCAACCAAGCGAGAAGAACAGGGGCTAGCCCTATTAAGAGAGGAGCCAAAAAATAAGCAGCAGCGGCGGCTACAGCCACGGCCAGTATCAGCGTTACAATAGCCAACGCTCGTTTACGAGGATCCGGGTTAGTCAAATGTTTGTAAATTCTACGCGCCCCTTCCGCCGCCTGCCCACCCAGAAATACAATGGGCGCATACAGGGGCATCATGGCAAATGCCAGCACACTACCCATAATTGTTTTAACAGGGGCTTTTGGTTCTCTACGAACAGCCTGAGTAGCCTGGAACCCTGCTTCGACTACTTTATCGAAGCCCTGAAGGGTTGCCTTTACGACTTGAAGGGCCCTACGGTGCTCTTCATTAGTCCCTTCAATGGTTAAAGTATTGTTCACCTTATCATGTTTCCAGCTACGCAGAGAGGGTAAATCCAGATTGGCGGGCACGTAATAAACAGCCGTATAAGGCTCCGGGGTATTTAATTGATTAAAAAGTTTCCGTAAGAGACCAGTATCATTGAGCTTTTTAGTCCTTGCTATCAGGTCAGATAATCGTCGTTCTTCGGCAGTCACATCCCAATAGGTAAGCTTTTTTTCAACCCTTGCAGCCTGTCGTTTGTCAAAATCATCATCCCAGCTCTTCTCAGCCGGAAAAGAACTTTGCGCCAATACTTTAAAACGTTCCCACTGGTTCCAGTGAGACACTGTCTTAGCATCTACTTGCAAATCGGCCGCAGGGGGAGGAGCACTACCTGCAGCGGCTGCGGAAGGAGCGCTGCCTGCAGCCGCTCCAGCACCCGCGGGAACGGGTTTTTCTTCCACGTCACGAGGCATCTCCCTCCTCTGCTCTACTGTACGAACTCTTCCACCTCTATGCATATTAGTTACTCTCTTTTTGGCTAAATCGATAAAAAACCCATTTAACCTTCATTATACTCGGAAATCCTTAACAGAATATTAAATTATAGCAGTTATGCATCCATTTCAATCACCCACCGAACGGAGCGGCTGAGGGGGTTTTGAGCTAAAACCGTTAACCAGTGGTTCAATTGGCTATGCAGGCCAATCCTTTGATTCGACTGCAAAATCATCTCCGCTTGGTATTTTCCAGCTTTTTTGGGCAAGGTAGAGGCCATGGGGCCCAAGAGTTCCAAACCCCTCTGTTTTTTAGTTAATTCTTTGATTTTATTAAGAAATTCGATCGGTTTATCCGGATGGGGGGATTCAGCGTGTAAGCGGGCTCTATAGGCGCAGGGGGGCAAATGGGCCGCTTGGCGTTCTGCCAACAGGGCCCGAGCAAAAGCCCCATACCCCTCCGTTATCAGCGATCGAAGGGCTGGGTGATCCGGATAATGCGTTTGCACCACCACTTCGCCGGGCTTTTCGGCGCGGCCGGCACGACCCGCCACTTGCATCATCAATTGCCCCATTCGTTCCAACGCTCGAAAATCCAAACTAAATAATCCGCTGTCCGCATCGACAATCGCCACTAAGGATAAATGGGGGAAGTGATGGCCTTTTGCTAACATTTGTGTACCAATTAAAATCTGCGCTTTTTGATCCATCACAGCCGTTAATAAGGTTTGCAAACTGCCTTTGCGACGCGTGGTGTCTCGATCTAATCGCATCAAGGTGTATTCTGGAAAAAGAGTTTTTACCGCTTCTTCCAATCGTTCGGTACCTTGGCCCACTTTTAAAATTTCATGACCCTTGCAGGTGGGACATTGAGTGGGCACGGGTTTGATCGCTTCGCAATGATGACATCGTAATTTTTTAAACTGCGCATGATAAGTAAGGCGTGCATCACATCGTTCGCATTCTGCCATCCATCCACAATGGTGACACATTAATACGGGCGCATATCCCCGACGATTTAAAAATAATGCGACTTGACCCTGGTTGTGTAAATGGGTGCGCATTTTTTCAATTAATGCCGGAGATAATCCTGCTTTCAACGGTTGATCGCGCAAATTAATCCACGTAAAGGAGGGCAAAGAAGCGGTACCCGCTCGTTGAGGTAAAGTGAGGGCGTGATAGCGTTTTCGTTCAACATTATATAAAGATTCCAGAGAAGGTGTGGCAGAACCTAATAGCACTGGAATATTTTCCAGTTGAGCGCGTCGTACCGCGCAATCGCGCGCTGAATAACGAAAACCCGATTGTTGTTTAAAGGAAGCGTCGTGTTCTTCGTCTAAAATAATAATGCCTAAAGTGGGCATCGGTGTAAACACGGCGGAGCGCGTTCCAATCACAATAGAAACATGGCCGCAACGTGCTTCTTCCCACGCCAGTGCTCGTTGTTTGTCGGTAAGGCCCGAATGCAACACGGCTACCGGCACAGAAAAGCGGGCTCTAAATCGCTGAACCGTTTGTGGGGTAAGAGCGATTTCTGGCACTAATACTAAGGCGGATTGATGGCGTGCTAATAGCGCGTCAATGACTTGTAAATACACTTCCGTTTTACCACTGCCTGTCACCCCTTCTAATAAAAACGATTGGAAACCTCGGGCTTGTATCAGCGTTTCAACCGCATGCCATTGTTCGGCGTTAAGACGTAAGGCGTGAGGTTTTTCGGTGAGGGGTGAGTGAGTGCGAGGGGAACTTAAAGAAGCAGAACTTTTTCCTTCCCGAAACCATCGAGGCAACGTGTTGACCATCACTTCTCCTAGGGGATGGTGATAATACTCGCTGGCCCAGCGTAATAAAGATAAATGGACATCCGGAATTAAAGGAGTTTCATCGAGCACTTCTAAGGCGGATTTTAATTGGGACGAGGGTAATGTCGAGTGCGACGCTATTTCCACTACGATGCCGACGATGTTTCGCCGACCGAAAGGCACTTTGACGCGCATGCCTGGCTGAATCGAATCCATGGAAATTCCTACCGGCGGTCGATAATCAAACAGGGTATAAAGGGGGGAAGGCACAGCTACTTTCAAAACGGTAGGTTTCATGCAGTGAGTATATTATAATCCCGGCTTTCAACCCAAGGAGCATTTATGTCCAGCTATAGCACGAACGAATTCAAAAGTGGCGTTAAAGTCATGCTAGATGGAGATCCCTGTTCAATTATCGAAAATGAATTTGTAAAACCAGGCAAAGGACAAGCGTTTAATCGTGTAAAAATCCGCAATTTAAAAACAGGCCGTGTGTTAGAGCGTACGTTTAAATCCGGTGATACCTTACCGGCGGCCGATGTGGTGGATACGGAAATGCAGTATTTGTATAGCGATGGGAATGAATGGAATTTTATGGATTCTGCTACCTACGAACAACACGCTATCAGCAAAGCACAAATGGGCGAGGCAGCACAATGGATTAAAGAACAAGATACCTGCAAAATCGTGTTGTATAACGGAGCACCCTTAAGTGTGGAAGCCCCTACTTTTGTAGCATTAAAAGTAATCAAATCAGATCCTGGCTTAAAAGGTGACACCGTATCAGGCGCCAATAAATCGGCGACATTAGAAACAGGTGCTGTAGTACGCGTGCCCTTATTTGTAAATGAAGGCGATATTTTAAAAATTGATACTCGTACAGGCAGTTATGTCTCTCGCGTTAAAGAGTAAGAAGGAAAAACTCCCCTCTTTGCAAGACGCTATTCGCTCCCGCAATGAAGTGTATCAAATTTTGCGGGATTTTTTTAAAGCACGACAAGTAATGGAAGTGGAAACACCGTTGTTGTGCCAATATGCCATTACGGATCCTTTTATTGACAGTTTTCAAGTCAACCCTTCGGGTTATTTCTTACAAACTTCACCGGAATATGCCATGAAACGATTGTTGGTGGAAGGTGTAGGAGACATTTTTCAAATAACAAAAGCATTTCGAGTGGAAACGAGTGGCCATAAACACAATCCTGAATTTACGATGCTGGAATGGTACCGAGCGGAATTTAATCATCATCAATTGATGGATGAAATGGATGAACTGTTGCAGCTTATTTTAAAGTGTAAAAACGCTGAGCGGGTCAGTTACCAACACTTGTTTTTACGAGAATTATCGTTGGATCCCTTTGCAATTTCATTGAAAGAGCTTCAAGTCATTGCGCATGACAAAATAAATTTAAGTCAAACGTTTGATGATCCGGATACGTATTTGCAATTATTATTTTCTCATGGTATTGAACCCTCATTGGGATTTCATGCGCCGTGTTTTATTTATGATTTTCCGCCCTCGCAAGCCGCCTTAGCGTGTATTCGTGAAGACTCTCCACGCGTCGGTGAGCGATTTGAAGTGTATATTCAAGGCACTGAGCTTGCGAATGGTTTTCATGAATTACAAAACGCAGCGGAGCAACTCAAGCGATTTCAAGACGATCAACAGAAACGCCGTCAATTAGGCTTAAAACCGATGGGAATTGATCATCGTTTTATTAACGCCTTACAAAAAGGTTTGCCGGCTTGTTCCGGTGTGGCATTAGGATTAGATCGATTATTAATGCTAAAAATGGGCGTAACCGATATTCAATCCGTTCTATGCTTTCCCTGGAATGAGGCGTAAAACTTTCATAGCCTAGATTACAAGTGGTTTAAATAATTTTTCCAAGCGATTGGTATAGTTTTAAACTATCTTTAGGTTTAAAATTATCCCATCGCACACGATTGGCTTGGAACAAGACAACCACGGTAGAGCCCATTTCAAAATGACCTAATTCAGCGCCTTTTTCTAAGACAATGGTTTGATTCTCAAAATCCCATTGATGAATACCCTTAGCGTGATTGGGAATTCGAGATTGTGTCCAGATGGTTTGAATGCTGCCGACAATCATAGCACCGACTAAAATCACACTCATTAACCCACTCTCTGTTTCAAACACACAAATGACGCGTTCATTGCGTGCAAATAAATTTGGAATGTTGCTGACCGCACGAGTGTTGACAGAAAATAATGTGCCAGGAACGTACATCCTATGAATCAATCGGCCTTTTAGGGGCATGTGGACGCGGTGATAATCTTTAGGAGCTAAATAGGCGGTTAAATAAGCACCGTGATCAAACGCTTCGATTAAGGCTGAATTCCCTGCCATCAGCGCGGTTAAGGAATAATCATGGCCCTTCGCTTGAATCAGTTGGCCTTTTTCCATTATGCCACTTTCCACCACCGCGCCATCCACCGGACTAATAACGGCGTGCGGATCGGAATTCAAAGAACGCGCATTCGGTTTTAAAGTGCGTGTAAAAAAAGCATTAAAAGTTCGAAAATGCGCCGGCGAATAATTGAGAATATCGTCTGTGTTAACCTGATAATACCGCACAAATGCACTAATCCACCACCGCGTTAGAAAACCTAATCGTCGATTGGCAAAAAATCCCATTACTTTGGAAAAAAGAATTTGCCCAAAGGCGCATTGTGTAAACACTAAATTCATTATGCTATCTCATTAAAAACACAGTAGGGTTAGCGGCCGTTTTACAAATGGAGCGTATAATAGCAAATGGAGAAGCCAAATGGCATATAATACCTTCGATACACTCAAATAGGCTAATGGCCTGATCGAAGCCGGCGTAGACTGCCCGTCAGCAGAAGCGACAACCACCGCTTATTTTATAAACTAAGCCGTAGGTTGATGAGGGAAATTTATCTCTTCGTAGGGGTCGATCGTGATCGACCCGAGAACGTGGCACAAGGTTTGGGATGAGGAAGGGCAGACTTTGGCTGCCCCTACGGGGAAAGTGAGTTTTAGTCAGATAGCCAGCTTACCCGTGTTATTGCACTAAGAACCTGATACACTTTTCCTATGCATATTTATTTAGTGGGCGGAGCGGTCCGCGATAAATTATTGGATCTACCTGTCAAGGAACGTGATTGGGTGGTGGTAGGTA
>DATDVD010000059.1:0-6886 GCA_035290065.1 Coxiellaceae bacterium
ATAACTCGGTGTACATTTTGCATTGTTCATCTTCACTGGGTAACCGATCACTTAACATAAAAGGCAATTCGGTGCGGTACAATCCCACCCCTTCTGCTCCCACACTGAGAGATAATCCCAAATTACCGCTTAATCCCGTATTAATATATAAATTAACGCGATGATGATCGGGGGTTTCTGCGGGTAATTCGCGCAACGCTTCTAATTCGCGATCTAATTGGGCCTCTTCTTTAGCTAACAACATAAATTCTCGTTTAACCGCGCGAGAAGGGGCTACATACACTTCACCATTGTAACCATCGACAATCAATTCTTGGCTGTCCAACTGCAAAATAGGCATATTTTCAGCCCCCATTACAGTGGGAATGCCAAGCGCTCGGCCTAAAATAGCCACGTGCGAATTGCTCGACCCTAACCCTGATACAATACCTACTAATTGTCCCAGTGGTACTTCCATCATCATGGTAGCGGTCACTTCTTCGCTCACTAAAATCGTTTTTTTAGCATAATGCGGTTTAACGGGCTGTTTGCTTTGAAGATGCGATAAAATACGACGGCCCAGATCTCGAAAATCTGAAGCCCGTTCTTGTAAATACACGTCTTCCATCACATCAAATTGCGATAAATGACGATGAACCACTCGTTTTAGTGCCGTAGGTGCCCATATTTTATTTTTGATTTCAAATACAATTTCTTCGAATAATGTAGGGCTATCTAAAATTTGCAAATACGCGTTGAATAATACTTCTTCCGTGGCGGACAATTGATTATTAGCTTGTTTTCGTAACACGATAATATCGTCACGCACGGCTGTTAATGCTTGTTTAAAATTCTCTAATTCAATAGGAATTTGTTTGGCTGAAATAGAACGATCTGGTACGCTGTCTAAATCCGCAGGCGGAAATACTACCACCGCTTCTCCAATCGCAATGCCTGATGCACCAGAAATCCCTCGCAAAATGGTATCTTTTTGCAATTTTCGTCGATTTTTACCGGCTTGAAGTGCCCCTTTGGCTACGGCTTGTGCAATTTTTCCGCCTAATTGCACCGCTAAGGTCACTAAAAAAGCTTCTTGATCATTATCAAAAGCCCCTTTTCTTTTTTTCTGCACACATAAAACCCCTAGCAAATCGCCTTGATCAATAATAGGCACGCCCATAAAACTGCGATAACCCGTGGTGGCTACCAATTTGGATTCGTTAAAATTAGGATGTAATTTAGCATCTTCTAAATTAATTAATTCTTCGCGCTCACCAACGCTGCCGATTAATCCTTGTCCATATTTAATGCGCATACGCCCCGTTAAGCCGGCTGGCAAGCCATCAGCAGCAATCAGTAGATATTCTCCCCGATCACTGTCGGCTAAGAAGAGGCTGCATCCATCCACCTTCATGGCTTTTTTTACATCACAAACGACGGAATCCAGTGCCGAGTTTAAATCAGCGGCTCGATCGAGCGCTTGCACTATGCGACGCAACAACTGCAACATAGGTCCGATTCCAAGGAGATGATTGAATTAACAAAAGAGTATAGCGGAAGAGATTCGAACCCACCAGAGATTGAAAAGAAAAGTCACTCTCCGCTACAATGGGGGATTATGATTGATGAACACGGCTATCGACAGAATGTAGGCATTGTGTTGGCCAACGCTAACAACCAAGTTTTATGGGCGAGGCGATGCCGCTCACACGAAGCCTGGCAATTTCCACAAGGGGGCATTCAAGAAGGAGAGCTCCTCGAGCAAGCCTTATACCGCGAACTCCATGAGGAACTGGGATTACACCCAAGAGACGTAGCCATTCTCGGTACTACCGAGGACTGGCTGTATTATGATCTTCCAGAACACTTTCGCCGCTATCATCAAAAACCCTTGTGTATTGGCCAAAAGCAAAAATGGTTTTTATTACGGCTTCAAGCGAACGATACGGCCATTAACTTGAGCCATACTGCTCTCCCCGAATTTGATACGTGGCGATGGGTAGATTTTTGGTACCCGCTCGATCATGTGATCGATTTTAAACGCCTCGTGTACGAGAAAGCCCTAACAACACTTGAGAAATTTTTGAGGGGGGAGAGGTAAGCCCCTGAATAAACACAACACCTCTTTTTATCCACAAATTTCCCCAGATTATCCACAGGATTTACTCAGAGTTATCACTTGCAATTCCACTTAAAACACACTATCTTGTGTTTTAAGTGGATAAAAACCACAGGATATAGGGGTTCAAAGGGAATTGACTGCCTAGGCCAAAAAATTGTTCAATTTATGAGCATACCCACCTAGAAGTCATTGAACCCACTCAAAAAATAGCTAAGGAAAGCGGAATCTCAATGGAAACTACCGCTGAGTCACCCCCCCCACACCGGCTTTTTTAAGTCACAGACGGGTGGAGTTAATTTGAAAAATACAGGAGTCACTATGAACGTTGATCATGCCCACAGCGAGGAAATTTTGATCTCTCAAGAGGTCGCTTTTAGCAAAGCTTCAATGCCTGGTGAAATCCGCATCATTAGTCGTGAAGGTAAAGTAGCGACCTACGATCCTAGCCGAATTGTTACCGCCATGAAAAAAGCCTTTATTGCCGTCGAAGGCGATTCTGCCATAAATTCCGAACGCATTCATGAAATCGTAGAGCAACTCACCAACGATATTACTTATACGCTTAGCAAGCGCTGGCCAGACGGCGGCATGATCCATATTGAAAATATCCAAGACATGGTGGAATTAGCCCTCATGCGTGCCGGTGAACATCCCGTCGCACGGGCTTATGTGCTCTATCGCGAATCACGACGCAAAGCACGAGAGTTATTAAAAGACCACCACCCGACGAAAACCGAATTACATATTATCGTCGACAACGGTCAACGCATTCCGCTCGACACACACTGGATGGCTCGAATGATTACCGAGGCCTGCCACGGTTTGCAGGAAGTGGATGCCAAATTGATTTTAAATGAAACCACTAAAAATTTGTTCGACGGTGTCACAATCAAAGATGTATACAAGGCTATGGTGTTAAGTGCACGGACATTAGTCGAGACAGAACCTAATTATTCCTTCGTAACAGCACGATTGTTATTGCAAGATTTATATCACGAAGCCTTAAGCTTCTTAAATGTCGCGCACGATCGCACTCAATTGAATATGGAAATGCTGTATTCTAAATCGTTTACAGCCTATATTGAGCGCGGTATTGAATTAGAGTTATTACATCCTAAATTAAAAGAATTCGATTTAGAGGTATTAAGTGCGGCGTTAAAACCAGAACGCGATCAGATCTTTACTTATTTAGGTTTACAAACTTTATACGATCGTTATTTTATCCATAAAAACGGCGTGCGATTTGAATTGCCTCAAATCTTTTTTATGCGTGTAGCGATGGGCTTAGCGCATCAAGAAAAAGATCGAGAAGCCCGCGCGATTGAATTCTACAACGTGCTTTCAGCCTTTGATTTCATGAGCTCAACACCCACATTGTTTAACGCCGGCACACCGCGTGAACAATTATCGAGCTGTTTCTTAACGACCGTTGCGGATGATTTAGATGGCATCTACAGTGCCATTAAAGATAACGCACTGCTGTCTAAATTTGCAGGTGGCTTAGGTAACGATTGGACACAAGTTCGTGCCATGGGTGCTCACATTAAAGGGACCAATGGAAAATCCTTAGGCGTAGTGCCTTTCCTCAATGTCGCCGATGCTACGGCTGTCGCTGTAAATCAAGGTGGGAAACGAAAAGGTGCTGTGTGTGCTTATTTAGAAACCTGGCACATGGATATCGAAGAATTTTTAGAACTTCGAAAAAACACAGGTGATGATCGAAGACGTACCCACGACATGAATACAGCTAACTGGATTCCCGATTTATTTATGGAACGTGTTCTAGAAAATAAAGAATGGACACTGTTTTCTCCCGATGAAGTGCCTGGTTTACACGATACTTATGGCGAAACTTTTAGGAAACTTTACGAAGAATATGAAGCGCGCGCTGAACAAGGCATTCTTCGAGGCAAAAAAATTCTGGCCGTAAGCCTATGGCGTCGTATGTTAAGCTTGTTATTTGAAACAGGTCATCCGTGGATGACATTCAAAGATCCGTGCAATCTTCGTTCGCCCCAACAACACGTAGGCGTTGTGCACAGTTCAAATTTATGCACAGAAATTACCCTCAATACCTCCAAAGATGAAATTGCAGTGTGCAACTTGGGTAGTTTGAATTTAGTCAATCACATCACGGCGAAAGGATTGGATACGAAAAAACTCGCTAAAACTATTAAAACAGCGATTCGCATGCTGGATAATGTGATCGATATTAATTACTATTCTGTCCCTCAAGCAAAAAACTCAAACTTAAAGCATCGCCCGGTGGGATTAGGAATTATGGGCTTTCAAGATGCATTATATCAGCAACGTATCTCCTATGGCTCGCAAGCGGCAGTGGAATTTGCAGATATGTGTATGGAACAGGTCAGCTATTATGCGATTAACGCATCTTGTGAATTAGCTAAAGAACGTGGCACGTATGAAAGTTACGAGGGGTCGCTGTGGAGCCAAGGCGTGTTACCAATTGATTCCGTCGCGCATTTAAAAGCAATACGTGGCAATTATTTAGATCAAGATACCACCGCACGTTTGGATTGGAGCAGCTTGCGCAAACAGGTCAAACAACACGGAATGCGCAATTCTAATACTATGGCGATTGCACCCACCGCAACGATTTCCAATATCTGCGGTGTTTCTCAATCCATTGAACCCACCTATCAAAACTTGTATGTAAAATCCAACTTGTCGGGGGAATTCACGGTTGTGAATCCTTATTTGGTTCGTGATCTCAAAAAATTAAATCTTTGGGATCAAGTGATGGCGCATGATTTAAAATACTACAATGGATCGGTGATGAAAATTGATCGTATTCCTGGAGAATTGAAACAATTATACGCCACAGCATTTGAAGTAGATCCTCTCTGGTTAGTAGAGTGTGGCTCTCGTCGGCAAAAGTGGATTGATCAAGCGCAATCGCTGAATCTTTATATGGCAGAACCTTCCGGTAAAAAACTCGATAATCTTTATCGCACCGCTTGGTTGAAAGGTTTAAAAACGACATATTATCTGCGCACTTTAGGTGCCACGCATACGGAAAAAGCTACGATTAGCGATAACGCCTTAAATGCGGTGAAAGTACAAGCAGAAACGCCCAAAGCCTGTTCAATTGAAGATCCGGATTGTGAAGCGTGTCAATAAATCAAAAGGAGCAGACCGTGCAAGACATACAACTTAATTCAGACATTACGTTTAACAATCCACCGCAAGGGGAAAAAATAATGAGCGGAACCACTGGCTTAGAAGAGATTGAAATGGGTGCCGAGCGTGTACAAGTGGATCATAAACGCATCATTAATTGTCGCGCTGATTTAAATCAACTCGTGCCTTTTAAGTATTTATGGGCATGGAAAAAATATTTAAATGCGTGCGCCAATCACTGGATGCCGAATGAAATTAATATGTCGGCTGATATTGCCCTATGGAAAGATCCGAACGGTTTAACGGAAGAAGAACGGACCATTATCAAACGCAGCCTGGGTTTCTTTGCTACAGCCGATTCGTTGGTTGCCAACAATTTAGTATTGGCTGTGTATCGTCACATTACCAATCCCGAATGCCGTCAATACTTATTGCGACAAGCGTTTGAAGAAGCACTACACACTCATTCGTATCAACATATTATTGAAAGTTTGGGATTGGACGAGGCAGAAGTATTTAATATGTATCGCGAAGTACCTTCGGTGGCGAGAAAAGCCTCTTGGGCTATTCGTTTTACCAAAAGCTTAAACGATCGCAATTTCCACACGGGCACGCCGGAAAACGATCAACGCTTGTTACGCGATTTAATTGCTTTTTATATTGTGTTTGAATCCATTTTCTTTTACGTAGGGTTTACCCAAATTTTAGCAATGGGTCGCCGAGGTAAAATGACGGGCACTTCTGAACAATTTCAATATATTTTGCGTGATGAGTCTATGCATGCGAACTTTGGTATCGACGTGATCAATCAAATTAAAGTGGAAAATCCTCATGTTTGGACACCGAAATTCCAAGAAGAAGTTATTCAAATTATTCGGGATGGCGTGGAGTTAGAAACCCAATATGCACATGACACGATGCCACACGGTATTTTGGGATTAAACGCCGATATGTTTAAAGATTATTTGCGCTATATTGCCAATCGTCGTCTCAAACAAATTGGCTTGCCGGAACAATACCCAGGCGTTATCAATCCTTTCCCCTGGATGAGTGAAATGATGGATTTGAAAAAAGAGAAAAATTTCTTCGAAACCCGTGTGATTGAGTATCAAACAGGGGGTGCCCTCAGCTGGGATGAAACCTAATTCCAGGACCTTAAACCGCGACAAAAGGGGCTTTAATGCCCCTTTTTTTATTCTTTAAACTATCCTGGTCATTTTTTGAAAACTCGCTAGAATGGCATTACTATGCCTATTTATGAATACCAATGTGAACACTGCCATACGCGCCTGGAAAAATTGCAAAAGCCTTCCGATCCACGGCTTACCGAGTGCCCCTCGTGTGGAAAAGACAGTTTGAAAAAACTCGTCTCGGCCGCAGGCTTTCAATTAAAGGGCAGCGGTTGGTACGTAACTGATTTTCGAGATAAAGGGAAAAAAGCGCCCGATAAGCAGGAAAAATCGCCTGAAAAAGCCGATACTGCCCATAGCACCTCAACGAACAAGGAAAAATCTCCGTCGAGAGGAAATACAGCAGAATAATGCTTTATTGTGGCTTGGGTTTTTACAAAGTGCCGGTTTCCGGGCAGACCACGGTCTGCCCCTACGGTAGGGAAAAATAAGCAAAAGTGTGACGTTACGCTTG
>DATDVD010000060.1:0-14761 GCA_035290065.1 Coxiellaceae bacterium
AATACCACGATTAATAGTACAAAATTCACGAATAGTATTGTGATCCCCTATTTCCACAAAGGTTTGTTCACCTTTGTAATGCGCATGCTGAGGGTGTCCTCCAATAGAAGCAAACTGATGAATGTGATTGTGTTTGCCAATACGAGTGTTTTCTTGGATTACCACATGCGAGCCAATCACAGTGCCTTCTCCAATCGTAACATTAGGACCAATGACTGTGTAAGGGCCAAAAGTGACATTGTTGGCTATTTGGGCGGTAGGATGAATAATCGGGCGTTCGTGACTCACAGCATTAATCCTCTTTAGCTTTAATATTCATGAATTCCGTTTCGCAAGCCACTTCACCATTCACTGTGGCTATCCCCTTAAATTTCCATACACTGGCACGCGCTTTTTCTACCGATACATTTAATTGCAACGCATCCCCCGGAATAACTTTTCGTTTAAAACGGGCAGAATTAATGCCCGCTAAATAAAACAAATGTTTTATAGGATCTAAGTGTAAACTTTTCATCATCAAAATACCGGATGTTTGAGCCAACGCTTCTATAATTAATACACCAGGCATTACCGGTTCCGTGGGAAAATGGCCTTGAAAAAAAGGTTCATTCACGGTGACATTTTTAAGTGCAATAATGGATTCGTGAAGCGTGAGCTCTAACACACGATCCACTAATAAAAAAGGATAGCGGTGTGGGAGAGTCGCTTTGATGTCAAGAATATCAAGGGTCATGCATTTAACCTTTCTAGTTTTCTCAAACGTCTCATGATATCTTCTAATTGCATGAGACGGCCTAAAATTCGACGCCACTTCTTATGAGGTTGCGCAGGAACTCCGGAAGAATAAGCGCCGGGTTGCTTAATCGTGTTTGCCACTGAGGCAGTCGCTCCAATCATCGTTCGATCCGCAATGCTAATATGGCCATTAATCGATGCTGCTCCCCCAATCATGCAATAACGACCAATATTGGCGCTGCCTGCAATGGCGACACAACCTGCGATAGCCGTGTGCGCACCAATTCGAACGTTATGCCCGACTTGAATTAAGTTATCAAGTTTCACGCCCTCTTCAATTAAAGTGTCTTCTAAGGCACCCCGGTCTATACAGGTATTAGCCCCTACTTCAACATCATTACCAATGGTAACACCCCCTACTTGGGGAATTTTTACCCATTGGTGTTTATCATCTTTAGCCAATCCAAATCCATCAGCCCCTATGATCACCCCACTGTGCAAGGTGACCCGGTGGCCTACGGTGACACGATGATAAATTGTTACATTTTCATAGAGGTAACAATCGTTTCCTATTTTTACCTCATCCCCAAGGATAGTGTGAGCCCGCACGATGGAATTCGCTCCAATCGTAACGTAGTTTCCTATAACACAGTAAGCACCAATGGAAGCAGAAGGGTCAATGTGTGCACTTGTAGCAATCACAGCCGTAGGATGCACACCGGCTGGAATCGAAGGACGTTGATAAAATAAATGCGCCATTTTTGCAAAACCTAAATACGGATTCTCCGTAATTAAGGCGTTGGTCGAGCAAAATTCGGCATTTTCAGGCGAAAGCACCACTGCAGAGGCTTGGCTATCTTTTAAGAATTCGCGATAATACAAATTATTGAGAAAACAAATATCCCCGGCTTTGGCTTTTTGAATAGGGGCGATACCGGTAATAACGCAACCGGGGTCGCCTTTTAAACGAGCCCCAAGCGCCTCAGCAATTTCTTTTAATGTAAACTGCTGCATGACCTCTTCTCCTTACATCCCGCGAATGACATCATCCGTAATGTCATGGTCACCGGCAGAATAAATGATGGCATTTTTAGGCATCACAAGGTCTAAATCTTTTTTCTTAGCCACGGTAGCTACCACAGAATCTAATTTGTTGATAAAGGTTTGCATGGCTTTGTTTTGAGCTTCCATGACATCTTTTTGGTATTCCGCTTGAGTATCTCGGAAGCTGGCACTTTCTTTGGTAACTTTATCTTGAAGATCTTTCACGTCTTTGGCGCTCATAACGGATTGGTTGCGGTTTAATTTGCCAATATCCGCTTGTAAGGTTTCCCCTTGCGATCTTAGTTCTTTTTCACGAGAGGCAAACTGTTTTTTAAGATCTTCAGTGACCTTTTTGACGTCAGAGGAGGAGGCAAAGACTTTTTGCATATCCACAACGCCAACGCCCGCCGCATAAGCCGATAGGGAGGCTGTTAAAGCGGCAGCGGTTAATCCTGCTAAAAACCATTTTTTCATCATTTTTTCTCCTAGCATCATACGGTTAAACAAACGGACCCATCTTACCATAAATAAGATTAAGCACCAGTCTTAAATACTGGTGCCGAATGAAAATCCGAAGAATTTGGTGGCATCTCCAGGCTTCTTATTAAGCGCTTCGGCGAAGCCTACCTCAAAGAGGCCGATGGGGGAATTCCAAGCAATGGCTAAACCTGCCGCATATCGTAGTTGGTTGAGATCTACCTGATTTTGGAACACATTACCGCCTGCAAAGACCAGCGCGGTTCGAAGGCGATCGCTAATGAAATTGGGGAAAATTAAGTTGGCTTGGCCTACTAGCTGTACATTACCTCCCAAGGCGTTCCCAAAACTATCTTTCGGGCCTAAACTATTGCCTTCATAGCCCGGCACTGTTTGCAGGCCACCGGCAAAAAAGTTCTTGAAGAACGGCAATTCATGGATTTTACCATAGCCATTACCGTATCCCCCAATACCATGAAGGTTTAACACCCATTCTTCGGTGTGTTCCAAGGGAAAATACCAATTACTGTCCGCACTGGCTTTGTAATAGCCTAAGCTGGTGCTAGCGAGCGGGAGCCCCACTTCTAAATCTAAGGACTGTTGGGAACCTTGGCGAGGAAAAACCGCTCGATCATAAGTGGTGCGCAACCATCCGCCCGTTAATTTGGGCTCGTTAAAGTGATCGCCATAGCGGTTAAGGAAGTCATTCACTTCTACACTGGTTTCACTGTTGGTTTCAATCTTGTAATAGTCGTAGCCTACGCCCAGGGAAAGCCGGCTAAATTCGGATACCGGTATGCCGTAGGTCATGCTACCGCCTAATCCATCGATGGTATATGACGTGATATTCACATCACCCGGCGTTACTTTTTCGTAATAAAAATCAAATCCACGACTAATGCCATCGTCCGTATAGTAAGGATTGTTGTAAGAAAAATTATACCGGGTAGAGTAAGCACTGTGTACAAACCCTAAACTTGCAAAATTACCGGTGCCTAGCAAATTGGGCTCCATCACACTCGCTCCGTATAAGAATTTTTCTACGTCTGAGTAACCGACGTTAAACGTTGCACGGCCGGCAAATTCTTCTTCTAAGCTGTAATTTAAATCTACTTGATCAGAGGTGCCAGGTACTGGCTCCGTTTTCACATTAATATTTTTAAAGTAAGGAAGATTGGCTAATCGACGTTTAGATTCGTCAATATTATGTAATGAATACAAACTTCCTTCGAGTTGTCGCATTTCACGTCGTGCCACAATGCTTTTGGTGCGCGAGTTACCGGAAATACTCACTCGGCGTACATATACGCGACGACCCTCTTTGATGTGGTATAACAATTCAACCGTGTGGTTACTATCGTTAACTTCAGGAAGCGCTTGTACATCCGGAAATGCATAGCCCTTATCCGCTAAGTATTGTCCAATCGCATTGCTGGAATTGATGATGGCTTGACGGGAAAAAATATCGCCCGCTTTGATAGGAATGAGTGCTTCAAGGTCCGATTTCTCTTTAACAGGGTATTCTATCAAACGAAAACCTGAGAAATGATATTGCTCGCCTTCAGAAATGTGAATCACAATATAGACACTGCTTTTATCGGGTGACAGTGAAACGTGTCGCGATAATACTTTAAAACGAATATAACCTTTATTTTGATAGAAGGTGGTGAGGGTTTGAATATCTTTATCTAAACGCTCTTCGCCATAGCGATCCGAGTGAGTAATCCAGGTAATGAGTCCCGGGGTGGTCATCTCTAATTGATGACGGAGACGGCTTTCACTAAATGCGTGGTTGCCGGTAATGCGAATTTCGCGAATCTTAGCAATTTTATTTTCGTCAACATACACATAAATAGCAATGCGATTACTTGGCATGGATTTTACCTCCGTGCGAATAGCGACGTTATAATAGCCTAATTCTAAATAAGCTTGTTTTAAGCCTTCCGTAATGGCTTTTAATTTAGAAGAATTATAAATTTCGCCTTCTTGAATATGAGCTTTTTTGAGGACATCTTCTAACTTGGACTTTCCAATTTCTTTATTGCCTACAAATTTAATCAGCCCAATGCTGGGTTGTTCGGTGACCGTAATGACCAATGTGTTCCCATCGCGTTCTAACACAACGTTGTTGAACAATTCTGTTTTATAGAGCGCTATAATAACTGCTTGCGATTTCGCGGAGGTGAGTGTCTCACCGACATGAACTGGAAGATAATTTAAAACGGTGGATTCACTGATGTGTTGCAAGCCTTTGACTTCAATATGCTCAATTTTAAAAGCCGTGTAAGCAAAAGCCTGTGCAATAAAAACGAAGGAAACAATGACAAGGAGTAAACGTTTTATAAGTCCCACAATCCTTTAATCCTATTTGGTTCGGGAGTAGAAAGAGCCGCATTATAACTAGCTTGAATGGGGAGTTTCAAGGAACTTGTGCAGTGTGGGATCCTCCACTATCATGCCGCCATGTTAATTACATTAGTCGATGAGCACGATCAGCCCCAAGGGCCGATGGAAAAACTGCAGGCACATCAAGAAGGTCGGCTGCATCGGGCCTTTTCTATTTTCTTGTTACGGAAGCGAAAAGGACAGTGGGAAACGTTGCTGCAACAGCGGCACGCGGATAAATATCATTCCGGTGGGCTTTGGACGAATAGTTGCTGTTCGCACCCGGGGTGGGGAGAGTATTTAACGCAAGCGGCAAAACGGCGTTTATACGAAGAACTAGGCATTGAAACGCCTTTAAAGGCGGTAGGTTATTTCATTTATCGGGCGGAGTTAGGGAATGGATTGATTGAGCATGAGTTGGATCATGTATTGGTGGGGGAATGGGAGGGGGACGAATGTTTTCCTCACCCAGAAGAAATTGCGGCGATACAGTGGATGGGTATTTCGGAGTTGCAGGGGGCGTTGAAGGAAAAGCCGGGGAAATTTACGGTGTGGTTGCCCGGAGCTTTGGAGTTGGTGGTATCGCACGCTCTCCGAGGGATGGCCCCGCCTTAGACTCCTTCCAAGGTTCTCAATCCATTGCCTCTAAAGCATGGAAGGGGGTGTAAAGGATATTGAGGTAGCCTGGTCATTCCCTCATCGAGGGCGTATAATCGCGAGCCTCTCAAACGTGAGCATAAGCATGGTTAAATTCAGTGATTACAGTCCTATTCCCACGGCTTGGGTAGGCCCTATCCAGATAAAAGGAGAAGACCTAAACGATAGCGTACGGGTGCCTTTGGCTACCTATGAAACCCCTCTGTGGCCTTCCGTAAACCGAGGGGCACGCGTGTCTCGCCAAATGGGAGGGATACAGGTCACACTCCACCATCAAAACATGACTCGCTCGATTACCGTAGAAGCACCGAGTGCACGAGAAGCAATACGCCTCTCCCATGATCTTCAAGAACAAACTAAAACACTTACTCAAGTAGTCGAATCCACCAGTCGTTTTGCCCTCTTTAAAAATATTTCAACAGAAGTGGTAGGCCGTTTATTAATGATTCGTCTGAGTATTCAAACAGGGGATGCTTCTGGCCACAATATGGTTACTCAAGCGGCGGAACATTTACAAACCTATCTTTTAAACACCTACCCTACCCTTCGTTATGTTTCCATTTCCGGCAACGTCTGTGTCGATAAAAAGGTCTCGGCTGTTAATGGAATTTTAGGCCGGGGTAAGCACGTGACAGCTGAAATTATAATTTCAAAAGAAGTGTGCAAAAAATATTTGCGTACGACGCCTGAGGCATTGCATGCGCTTAATATCAAAAAAAATTGGGTCGGCAGCACGATGGCAGGCAGTTTACGATCTGCTAATGCGCATTATGCCAATATGCTATTGGCCGCTTATTTAGCTACGGGTCAAGATGCTGCCAATATTGTCGAAGGTTCTCAAGGCATGACTTATACCGATTTGGTCGGTGATGCATTATATTTTTCAGTTAATTTACCCAATTTAATTGTCGGCACAGTGGGAAATGGGAAAGATTTACCGGTTGTCCAAACCCATTTAAAAGCACTAGGTTGCTTAGAGCCGCGAGAAACCGGGAAAAATGCTGAACGTCTTGCGTGCATTATCGCTGCAACGGTGTTATGTGGCGAATTATCGTTGTTGGCCGCACAAACGAATCCCGGTGAATTAATGGAAAGCCACACCACACTGGAACGACAGAAAAAAGCACAGGAAAAAAAACATGACTATGTATAATGTGGGTATTGATGTTGCGGCTTTTTATACACCCCACTATTTTTTAGATCTCAAAACCTTAGCCGAAGCACGCGGTGTAGAGGCGGACAAATTTTATATTGGATTAGGGCAGCATCAAATGAGTGTTCCTGCGCCCGATGAAAGCGTGGTAACGATGGGGGCCAATGCGGCGCAAGAAGTTTTAAAGCACACGGATATAAACGATATTGAAATGCTTTTATTTGCCACAGAAAGTGGTGTGGATTATTCAAAAGCGGCTGGTATTTATGTTCATCAACTCCTCAATTTAAATTCGCGCTGTCGTGTGCTGGAACTTAAGCAAGCGTGTTACAGCTCAACCGGGGCTATTCGTTTAGGATTGAATTTTCTTCAGCAATATCCTACGAAAAAAGTGTTAGTGATTGCATCGGACATTGCACGGTATGGCTTGAATACGCCAGGGGAATCCTCGCAGGGAGCCGGCGCCGTGGCACTTTTACTGAGTGTAAATCCTCGTTTATTAACTATTGATCCAGAAGCGGGCTTTTATACGGAAGATACGATGGATTTTTGGCGACCCCATTATCGTGATGAAGCCCTGGTAGAAGGAAAATACTCGTGTGAACTGTATTTAAAATGTTTGGAAAAAACTTGGGCATACTACCAGGAAGTGACAGGCCGTGCGTTCAGTAGCTTTTCACGGGTTTGTTATCACGTGCCCTTGCCGCGCTTAGCGGAGAAAGCCCATCATAAATTAACCAGCTTAAATTCGGAGAACCGTGTTTCTTCGGACATCACCAATCATCAAATGCATGAAGCATTGCAATACAATCGAGTGGTGGGCAATTGTTACACGGGTTCATTGTATTTGAGTTTGTTATCTTTACTCGATCATGCATCCAACGATTTAAGCGATAAGCGTTTAGGATTTTATAGTTATGGTTCGGGTTGTGTGGCAGAATTTTTTAGTGGTACGGTGAGGCCAGGTTATCGAGCTGTTTTAAATACCGTCTATCATCAGACTATCATTAAAAAACGCCAAGAATTATCTCAAACGGAATACGAGGCTTTTTATTCGTTTCGTTATCCACAAGACGGTAGCCGAGTAGAAGTACCTCACTATCATTCAGGAGTCTATCGATTAAGTGCTATTGACAAACATAAACCTATTTACGAAAAAATTCTGACTTCCTAATACGTTATGAAAATTATTAAAGCAAAAGCTCCTGGAAAATTAATTTTATCGGGCGAGCATGCCGTAGTGCATGGCTATCCAGCCCTAGCAATGGCTGTTAATCGGTACGCAAAAACTATTGTTAGCTCCCAATCCCGCCCCTCCATTTTATTTGATCTGTTGAATTTAAAATACAAACGAGCACATACATTAGAAACACTAAAACAATTAAAAGAACGGGTTCACACGGCACATCAAGAATTTAAAGCGGGCGAGCGTAATATTCGAGAAGTTTTAAGACGGCCGTTTGAATTGCTGCAATACACAGCTACTAATTTTTTAGAAAAATTAAATTTATCAGTGACTCAAGGCATTAAAATTCATACCCGATCCGATATTCCTGTCGGATGCGGGATGGGCTCATCCGCTGCCACCATTGTTAGTACCAATCATGCGCTTTCTCATTATCATGAGCAAAATGTGACATTCCAGAAATATTTAGAATTGGGAATTGAGGCTGAAAATATGCAACACGGGCGATCCAGTGGCATTGATTTGCACTTGGCATTGCATGGCGGTTGTTTTTTTTTAGAGGATCAAACCTTTTATCCTCGCTCCGTTCCCCCTTTTAACTTTCACATTATTCAAACAGGGAAACCTGAGAGCACTACTGGCGAATGTGTAAAACACGTTGAAAAACATTTTAGATACTCTTCTTTGGGAAAAGAATTCGAAGCGGTAGCCTATGCAATGGATACAGCCTGGAAAAACCACGATCTTGAAGGCTTTAAAGAGGCCATTCAGGAGAATGAGCACTTACTAGAAATCATCGGCGTGGTTTCTGAAAAAGTAAAAATGTTTATTCAAAAGGCAAAAACAGTAGGGGCAGCGATTAAAGTATGTGGGGCTGGAACAGTTTCGGGTGATTCTGTGGGCACTTTATTGATAATCAGTGAAAATCCACTTAAATCATTATTAAATGAATACGGGTACAAAATGGAATCCATTGAATGCGTTTCAGAGGGGGTACACATTGTCTAAACGTTGGATTGCCTCTGCGCCTGGCAGCTTAATGATTACCGGTGAACATGCCGTTTTATATGAATATCCGGCGATTGTTTGTGCCATCAATATTCGTTTGCGTGTTTATTTAACGCCGCGCGAAGACTCTATTATTCGCCTTGAATCTCAACTGGGTCACTACCAATCCACCGTGGAGAATTTTAATTTTATCCCTGCTCTGGGATTCGTCTCAGCCATTATTTTACACTTTCGAGAACAATTACCCTCTGGCTTTGATATGCGCATTGAATCGCTGTATTTACCCATGGGGCTCGGTTCTTCCGCTGCCGTCAGTGTAGCGACTTATGCAGCCCTTTATCACTGGATTTATAATAAAATTCCCTCTGGCATTTTAATTTTTGAACGCGTATTAACATTGATTCGTCAATTACAAGGCCGTGCTTCAGGTGCTGATGTAGCCGCCAGTGTGTGGGGAGGGACGTTGTACTACGAAACCTCTCGTCTTCCTACGGTTTTGCCTTTATTACCGCCCTTTCAAGCGATTTATACAGGCTATAAAACCCCTACCGCTTCCGTGATCAATCGCATTCAACGAGAATTTCATTATTATCAAGGGCACTTAGAAAACCTGTATGCACACATTAGTGAATGTTCTTTTTTAGCCAAGCGCGCTATACAAATACAGGATTGGGAAATGTTAGGAAAAATATTTAATCAACAGCAAGTATTAATGGAAAATTTAGGCGTCAGTGATCCTACCACCCAAAAAATCTTATCTTATTTACATCAACAAGATACCGTCCGAGGGGCCAAGATTTCCGGTGCGGGGCTCGGCGATTGCGTGATTGCTCTTGGAAAACTCACTCCTACTAAAAATATCAAGCTATTTACTGTTTATCCCGATCAATTGGGCGTGCGCTATGAATGCGCGTGAGGCGATTCAAACATTATTATCCAAAAAATCTACGATTCCTCAAAAAAAAATAGGGGAAGCCTTTGCACCCAGTAACATTGCTTTAGTGAAATATTGGGGAAAACGGGATAGTGAACTGAATCTACCGGTGACGGATAGTTTATCGGTGAGCTTGGGAGCAAAAGGGGCTAAAACAAAAATTAGTGTTTCCCCTGAAAAGGCGAGAAAAAAAGATACGGTTATTCTCAATGGTCAGAAAGTTTTAGAAGATTCATTATTTTATCAACGCATTAGCAATTTTTTAGCGCATTTTCGATTTAAAAATTATTTTTATCATGTCGAAACTGAACTTAATATTCCTGCTAGCGCTGGCTTGGCTTCTTCAGCCTGTGGTTTTGCAGCTCTTGTAAAAGCATTAGATGATTTGTACCACTGGCATTGCGATAGTAAAACACTTTCTATTCTAAGCCGATTAGGAAGTGGAAGTGCCTGCCGTTCTGTATGGCAAGGTTTTGTGCATTGGAAAAAAGGGGAAGATTTAGCGGGAATGGATAGCTATGGCGTGCCCCTGGCAGATTCATGGCCCGAATTATGCATTGGATTATGTATTGTAGAAAGTGGTCCCAAATCCATTAATTCCCGAGAAGCAATGCAACGAACCGTACAAACCTCTCCTTTATACGCAACTTGGCCTGAACAAGTGAAACAGGACCTACAAAAAATGCTTCGGGCTATTCGTAACCGAGATTTTCAAATGCTGGGAGAAACAGCAGAAGAAAATGCTCAGTCTATGCATAAGACGATGCATGCTTCTTGCCCCCCTATTGAGTATGACACTGCCGCCACTCATGTATTAAAACAAACGATAAAAGAGCTTCGTAAAAAGGATATCTCTCTTTATTTCACGCAAGATGCTGGGCCTAATTTAAAGTTACTATTTCTGGAAAAAAACAGCGCAACAATTCAATTGTATTTTCCTGAAATGATTATTGTGCAGCCATTTCAGTCATAATCTTTAGAGCCAAAAATTTAGGGGGGGAAAGCCTAATTTCTCCTGTAAAGAAAAAAATAGGGAATTCAGAAAAATTAACTGGCAAGCATCATGCCTAGAGCAAAGAGAGGAATAGCGGCTAGAACACTGTCGATTCGATCTAGCATGCCACCATGGCCCGGTAAGAGCGTGCCGCTGTCTTTTAAATTCACTAATCGCTTGAGCATACTTTCATATAAATCACCCACCACCGAGGCCCCCGCCGATACTAACACTAGCATTAATAAAGCCAACCATTGCGTCGAAGGAATATAAAATACCCATTCCATAACAGCCATACTAACGATTGCCGTCACCACAAACCCACCGATTAACCCTTCCCACGTTTTCTTAGGACTGGTATTAGGTGCTAACAAATGCTTGCCCCATAAACGACCCGCAAAATAGGCTCCTGTATCCATATCCCACACAATAATTAAGGCAAACAACAGCCATAAAGGCCCCAGCAAGGAATTATGCAAGGCATTTAATCCCACCCAACAACCCACTAAATGAATTCCGCCCAATACCGCTTTAACATTCTTTTTTTCCACCCCGTACAATGATAAATGATGCTCATAGCGCCATACTACAATGGTGCAAAACGCCCAGCTTAAACACGCTAGAATTAATAAAGGAATCAGGGGTAACCAATAGGCAAGAAAATGAATCGCCCCAATAATCACCACATAGCCCCATCGTTTTGTGGGCAATTGAATGCCCGCAAGCCGGCTATATTCCCAAGCGCCCACTAACATCACCATCGCACTGGCTAATGCAAAATAAAAAGGAGGCAAACTCCAAATTCCCCAGATAACTAAAGGCAAAAGTACAATGGCTGTTAAAACACGATATTTAAGCATACACATCCAATTGCTGCTGCGTTAAACCAAACCGCCGATGACGCGTTTGGAACCATTTTAGTGCTTCTTCCATCGCTGTCTCATTAAAATCAGGCCAAGCGAGTGGGGAAAAATAAAGTTCAGTATACGCAAATTGCCACAACATAAAATTACTGATTCTCTGCTCACCACTGGTTCGAATCAAAAGATCGGGATCGGTTAAATGGGCCGTGGATAAAAAAGATCGGAGAGTTTTTTCTTCAATATCCCCCACACGCAACGTATTATTTTGGACAGCTTCCACAAGACGTTGAGCGGCCTGCACAATATCCCAACGTCCGCTGTAATTAATGGCGACATTCAATTGCAAGCCTGAGTTATGAGCTGTTAAAGTTTCAGATGCTTGCATCGCGTGCTGCAAGCTGTCATTTAATCGTGTGCGGTCACCAATAATTCGAATGGAAATATTATTTTTGTAAAGTTCTTCAGTATCATTTTGCAAAGTAGAAAGAAATAAACCCATTAAAAAATCGACTTCTTCGGAAGGACGTTGGTAATTTTCAACTCCAAAGGCAAATAAAGTTAAAGTAGAAATGCCCGCTTTGGCACAATACTCAATAATTTTTTTCGCGCTTTGAGAGCCAGCCTGATGTCCTTCCATACGGGGCAAGCCCTGAGCTTCTGCCCACCGACCATTCCCGTCCATAATGATTGCAACATGCTTAGGCAATGGATTCTTCATAGGATTACAGGGTCATTAATTCTGTTTCTTTTATTTTGAGCATTTCATCGACTTTAACAATGAAATCATCCGTAATTTTCTGAATATCAGCATGAGCACGACGCTCTTCATCCTCAGAAATCATTTTCTCTTTTAGTAAATCCTTAAGCGCTTCATTGGCATCACGACGAACATTGCGAATAGCTACTTTGGCTTCTTCGCCCTCTCCCTTTAGCACTTTCACTAATTCAAGACGACGTTGTTCCGTTAATGCAGGCATAGAAATACGAACCACATCACCGGCTGTTGTAGGGTTTAAACCTAAATCAGATTTTAAAATCGCTTTCTCAATTTGAGGAATCATTTTTTTATCCCACGGAGAAAGCGATAATGTGCGTGCACCTTCCACATGGATATTGGCTACTTGATTAAGTGGTGTTTCAACATCGTAATAATTAACGGTGATATGATCCAACAAACTGGGATGAGCACGGCCCGTGCGTAATTTGGAAAGATTGGTATTCAACGTGACAATGCTTTTTTCCATTCGTTTTTTAGCATCTTGCTTAATATCCGCAATCATGGATTAAACTCCTTTCATTTGAGCTTGGACTTCTGCAGCAAAATCTTGGACTTCTTTTTCAATCCCTTCACCTACTTCGAACCGAATAAAGGCTTCTACACGTACGTCCTTAGCTTTTAGTAATGCTTCGACCGTTTGATCTGGATTTTTGACAAACGGTTGGCCTAACAAGCAATTTTCTTTAATGTATTTTTGAATGCGCCCTTCCACCATTTTGGCAATAATATGCTCGGGCTTTCCACTGTCCTGGGATTGCTTAAAATAAATTTCTCGCTCTATATTTAGCACAGCTTCGGAAATATTCGATTTATCCAATGCCATAGGACGAGAAGCGGCAATATGCATACTGATATCTTTTGCTAATGCTTCATCCGATTTATCGATCGCTACAATCACCCCAATACGATGACCGTGCGAATAACCCGATACAAAATAATTGGACGATAACCGAGCTAAACGGCGCAGCTGAATATTTTCGCCTAATTTAGCTACTAAGGTTTGGCGAGCTTCTTCAATGCTCACTCCATTTTCTAAAGACATGGATTTAATCGTTTCAATATCCGCCTCATCCTCTTCCAACACCCGTTGCGCCACTAATTCGCAATAGCGAACAAAACTTTCGTCTTTTGCCACAAAATCCGTTTCGCAGTTAATTTCTATTAAAATGGCTTTTTTACGGCTCGCCGCTATTTTCATCAGTACACGCCCTTCTGCAGCGGTACGAACGGAACGTTTTGCTGCTTTTAATTTGCCTTGTTCGCGCATCCATTTTTCAGCGGCTTCGATATCTCCCTGGGTTTCCACAAGAGCTTTTTTGCAATCCATCATGGGAGCATCAGTGCGACGGCGTAACTCAGCCACTTGTTGTGCAGTAATCGTCATGCTTATAAACCTCTTAAGATGATTTTTTGGCAGCCTTTTTTTCCGTTTTCACGGGTTTTTCTGTTTTTTTAGCAGCTGCTTTTTTGATAGCTGGTTTTGCTTTCACAGCTTTCGGTTTTTCAACAGGAGGAATTTCTTCTACTTCCTCAACATCCGCTTCAGTACCGCCTTCTTCCATAATTTCTGTGGCTTTTCGTACTAAACGGCGTTTTTTCACTACCACTTCTTTTTTATCCGCTTCTGCTTCAGTGGCTTCAACAGGCAATGGTTCTGTTTCTGCACGTTTTTCCAGAATAACATTGGCTAATGCACTGCAGTATAAACGAATAGAGCGTTGTGCATCATCATTGCCTGGAATAGGATAATCAATGCCTTCTGGGCTGCTGTTAGTGTCAACGATACCGACTACAGGAATACCTAACCGTTTTGCTTCTGTAATAGCAATTTTTTCGGCACCTACATCAATTACGAATAATATGTCAGGCAATCCACCCATGTCTTTAATGCCATCGAGTATAGAAGCCAACTTATCTTTTTCTCGCATTAATTGCAGCATTTCTTTTTTGGTTAAACCTTCCAAGGCTTTTACATTGCTTAATTGTTCTTCCAATACTTTTAATCGTTTAATCGACTGACGAATGGTTTTATAGTTGGTTAACATACCACCTAACCAACGAT
This sequence comes from Coxiellaceae bacterium, assembly GCA_035290065.1. Lineage (GTDB taxonomy): Bacteria > Pseudomonadota > Gammaproteobacteria > Coxiellales > Coxiellaceae > DATDVD01. Next base: position 14,277 of record DATDVD010000060.1, read on the forward strand.
AATTCACATAAGGCATACCGCAACGTGCCGCTTCTTCACGAATAATGTCACGAGCAGCATATTTTGTTCCAACAAAAAGAATACGACCGCGTCTAGCAGCCACATCACCCATAAATTTCAGAGCTCGATTAAATAAAGGTAAGGTTTCGTCTAAGTTAATAATGTGAATTTCATGGCGTGCGCCATAAATATAAGGCGCCATTTTGGGATTCCAGAAGCGCTTTTTGTGGCCAAAATGAACGCCCGCTTCCAGCATTTCGCGCATGCTAACGATTGACATGTTTTTTCTCCAGGGTTAGGTCTCCCATTTGCCCTTCGCTCGACTCGCTTTCACGAGCACCCCAAGCCAAGTATCAGCAAATGTTCGAAATTTATTGCACTTACAGGCCGTGGTTTATACCATAGGTGAACCCTAAGAACAAGTAGGGGCAGACCGCGGTCTGCCCGAGCAAATTCTAAATCTTGCGCTACATTCTGGGCAGAGC
>DATDVD010000061.1:0-10248 GCA_035290065.1 Coxiellaceae bacterium
GGCGGTGCCACGAGCAGTTGCGGATGCAGTTGGGCTGGCGGTCGATGCGGCGGTGCCACGAGCAGTTGATGATGTAGTTGGGCAGGCGATAGATGTGGCGGTACCACGAGCAGTCGAGGATGCAGTTGGGCCGGCGGTCGATGCGGCGGTGCCACGAGCAGTTGCGGATGCGGTAGGTCCAGCGGTCGATGCGACGGTACCACGAGCAGTCGCCGATGCGGTAGGTCCAGCGGTTGCCAGGGAAGTGCATGCTCGCTTGGAAGGAACTCGAGACGCTCTCGATGCTCTAGGGCAAGAAGGCGCTAATGTACGGCGACTATTAGGTGAAGGGGGATTGACCGCTGTTCTTAGACGTCATGAAACTTTGCTTCAACAAGTAAGACTTGATGCACGTAGATATGTGGCTAGAACTGAAGAGACAGGCGGGGAGGCCAAAGCTAAAGCAGGAGGAGCTCGGGAGGAGAGTTTTATTCGCGAGCGCGATACAATATTAAGAGAGATAGCTAATGATGCAATGATTCATTGCATACATACAGCAGGAGGATCTGGAGGAAGTGGGAGTAGCGGTATTCGATTGAGGAAGGGGGCTTCTGCTGCTGCGGGTGGTGGTGAAGAGGGCGGTAGAGAAGCTCTTGGGGTTCTCGACCAACCCGTCCCACATCATATCCCGGTTTCAACCGGATCTGCGATGGCTGGAATGTCTGCGCCTCCTACTACTACGCCTGGCCCTCATCCTAGCCCTTCTCTGGGATTGGGAGGAGGTGGATTTCCAGCAGTGGCAGCAGCTCTAGCCGCCGCCGCCCCAGCCGCTAGTGCTGCAGCTCCAGCTCCAGCTCCAGCTCCAGCCGCCGCCGCAGCTGCAGCAGCAGGTGGTGTCTCGGTAGAGAGAACTGCTCAGGGAAGAGAGCGTACTCCTGGCCAAGGAGTAAGTTTACCTTTGGGAGGAACGGGAAGCGCAGAAAGGGGTAGTGTCGGAGTTAATGTGCAAGGAAAGCAAATTATGGCTAATCAACCGCGAGTTTTAGAGGCTTTGGGAAACATATTGCCCTATAGTGCCGAAGAATTACGAGCAAAATATGGGGAGGATGATGACCACCCTGGCGAAAAGCGTCAACAATGGTTTCAATTGGCTGTTAGGCTCTTTCAAGACCCTGCATTTCGTAGAGATCCTGTGGAAGATGTAGAAACTTTCACAATCCTTCAAAGTGTAGGCGGAGGCGCTAGGGGATTGAGATAAAAGGCAAGGGCTGTGTATTATGAGCGATATGCAGCCCTTTAACTTTACCTTTCTCACTTCCTATACTTCAAATGCAGTGACGACTAGAGTGCTGTAATAAACAGCCAAGTTCTTCCAATACGTGTAGTTGCTGGGTATCTAAGCCTTGTTTATTTTTTAGAAAAATTATCTGTTTTAAAGCCTCTTCAGGAGTTAAGTGGGGATTGCCTTGAAAATCAATTGCCTGGGAAGAAGTATTTAAAGGATCTTCTTCCAAACTAATCTCCGGAAAATTTCGAGCTAAGACTCGAAACGCCTGTCGTTGTAAATGGGGATTAGAAAATGTTTGAGCCAAAATTAACTTTTTATCTGGTGTTGCGCGGTGAAATGCTCGGCATAACATTTCTTCCTCGAATGTTTTGAAAGGCATTAAGTATAATGCTGCATCGATATCGACATGTTCATAATCCGGATATTGATAATGCTGATGATACTCTTGAATCATCTGTAATTTTTTGGGCTTTTCCAAAAGCCATTGTTTATTTTTGTGGGCTAATGCTAATCGCTCAGCCTTTATTTTTTGTTGATAACGTTCATGCGGGGGGAGTAAAAAAGGAGCTTCACCAGAGCGTTTTCGAATGGAAAATGTTTTTTCATCCACATTATCCGCAGTTGTTTCTTGCAGTGCTGTTTGATCCAAACGAAGCCATAACGTTTGATTGGTATAATGTTGATGTTGGCCTAAACTTAATACAGGAGCACAAAAATTATCCCGTGCACCAAAGCTGCCTTGCACCAGGATTGCTTCTTTTAATCGCTCATCCAAGCTCTTAAAAGCGGCAGGCAATTGCATCATGCGTTTCAAGTCCGTTGATTTTTGAAAATATCCTTGCACGTAATTCCATTGGGAGGTGTTGTGAAGAAAACATTTGGCCAAAGCAATCGTGGCTTTAACATCCACCAACGCATGATGCGCTGAGCCGGTGACCCATTGATTAACCGCATTAAGGTGTTCTAATTTTAAAGAAATTTTATTCTCAATGAGAGGCCATTGGATACTGTCCGGTGAAAACAAATAATACATCACGGCTATGGGATAAATATCCATTCGATAGCAGCCATTGGCATATTGATGTGTATAGGGGGGTAATAAATTGCGATAAAAACCAAACCGAAGAAATTCATCATCAAACCCGAGCGTATTATAACCTAGTGTAATGGTTTCCGGCTGGTTAAAAAGCGCGTGTATTTTTTGAATGGCTTCGTATTCGGTTAAGCCTTGATTAATATCAGTGAGAGGGAGTCGATGCGTAATCATGGCTTTAGGGGAAGGAATACAATCCGGATTTATTTTCACCCACCACTCATGGGTTTCTAGTTCATTAAAATTCTCATCCGTTCGAATGGCCGCAAATTGTAATACCTGATCGAAGCATCGATTAAGCCCAGAAGTTTCAATATCATAAAATAAATAGGTTTTCGGCATATTATTCCGAATAAAATATTTTTACCGACTCAATGGGTGCAATGGTTTTCGCTGTTTTTAAATAATCTTCTTTCACAATACTATTTCTTTTTTGACACTCTATCGGAAAAAACAACTCCACATAAATACGTCCACCTAGGTAATGCAGTATTATGCGTTGAATATAATTAACTTCGGGTAAATTTTTCCATACTATTCGTAGCTCTTCGGTTAAATGAGTTCGATTCGGCAATTTTGTGCAGGGATGAACGGTTTCGTCATTTTCTGAATCTACGTGAGCGGTAACATCCGCCACATTGGATACATTTTTTAATAATCGATACACCACGCATTCGCCCAAATAATGTCCTTCCGATACGCTGATAAACGGATCGACGATTACATGAACATCCACAAACACACTGCCGCCTAACTTTCGAGTACGCAATTGATGAATCGCTTTAATACCCGGAATCTGTCGAATTTGAGCTTCAATTGCCTGAATGGTGGCGTGATCCGCAGCACTATCGATTAATTCCCCCACGGCTTGCCACACCATCCATATGCCCATTTTTAAAATAAATAAAGCAATCAAAATAGCGCCCATCGCATCCATATACGGAATACCAACATAAGCACCCAATACACTGATCACCACTACTAAAGACACCAAAGCATCACTTCGCGTATGCCAGGCATTTGCCTCCAATAAAGGGGAATGAATGTTTTCACTTATTTTTAAAGTATAACGATAACGCCATTCATTGGTGAAAATAGAAATCACGGCCACTAGTAATACGAGTGGGCTGTGTGCATGAGAGCTTTGGTGAATAAAAATAATTTCCAAGTTCTCATATCCCAACCCGACACCCACACTCACTAAAATAATCGCAATCACAATGGTGCCCAAAGTTTCAATGCGTCGATGTCCATACGGATGCTCCGTATCCGGTTTTTTAGAGCCGGCTTTTCCGGCCGCTAAAGCCAGGGCATCGGTGAGGAGATCGGAAAATGAATGCAATCCATCGGCAATTAACGCTTGCGAATGGCCTATTCCGCCAATCGCGATTTTTAGGATAGCTAAAAGAGTATTGATGAACGCATTCATCAACGAGACCCGTTTTATTTCGGTATAAGCATCTATCATAACGAAAAACAATTACATATATTTACAGGCCTTGCAATGCAAACCCTGTATTGTTAAATAGTACAGATATGGTACTATATCAAAAATACACACAAAAATATAATAAAATATGTTAAAAATCAGTAGATTATCAGATTATGCCATTGTGGCTATGACCCCCTTAGCTCAGTTGCCGGGTAAGCGGATGAGTGCTAAAACATTAGCTGAAATTACCCACTTGAAGCTCCCCGTGGTGAGCAAGGTGCTAAAGCAGTTGGCGAAGGCGGGTTTATTAAAATCGGAGTTGGGACCGGCCGGTGGGTATCTTTTAGCCAGGCCCGCCCATCAGATTACGGTGGCAGAGATGATCGCGGCGGTAGAAGGCCAAATGGCTTTAACCGAATGTGGGCAAGGAGAGGCGGTATGTGAGCACGATCATGTCTGCTCCTTAAAAGGTCATTGGCGCATGATTAATCAATTGGTCACGAATGTGTTAACGCAAGTAACTTTACAAGATTTAATTCATGTGCCGGATAAGCCCATTCATTTTTATGCCAATAAATTGGCGGTAGGAAAAGTGCATGAGTGTTGAAGCGTATATTAAAAAAAATTATGAACACGGTTTTGTCACCGACATTGAATCGGATCAGTTGCCGCCGGGTTTAAATGAAGAGGTGGTTCGTGCCATTTCGCTTAAAAAAAATGAACCAGAATTTTTATTAAACTGGCGTTTGAAAGCGTTTCGTCATTGGCAAACGATGAAAGAACCCACGTGGGCGCATGTTCGTTATCAGCCGATTGATTATCAAGCCATTAGCTATTATTCCGCGCCGAAGAGAAAACCGTCTCCTAAAAATTTAGAGGAGGTGGATCCTAAAATCTTGGAGACCTATAATAAATTGGGCATTCCTTTGTACGAACAGAAATTATTGCAAGGTATTGCTGTGGATGCGGTGTTTGATAGTGTTTCTGTCGCTATAACGTTTAAAGAAAAATTAAAAGAAGCCGGCGTTATTTTTTGTTCGTTTTCAGAAGCGGTTCAACAATACCCAAAATTAATCGAACGCTATTTAGGTACCGTAGTGCCTTATCGCGATAATTTTTTTGCAGCTCTAAATTCCGCTGTATTCAGCGACGGTTCTTTTGTCTATGTGCCGAAAGGCGTGCGATGCCCGATGGAATTATCCACGTATTTTCGGATTAATTCGGCCAACACTGGGCAATTTGAGCGAACCTTAATTGTGGCTGAGGAGGGCAGTTATGTAAGTTACTTAGAAGGCTGCACTGCTCCGCAACGCGACGAAAATCAATTACATGCTGCAGTGGTAGAATTAATTGCTTTGGATCGCGCTGAAATAAAATACTCCACCGTTCAAAATTGGTATCCAGGTGATGAAGAAGGAAAGGGGGGTATTTATAATTTTGTGACCAAACGAGGTGCATGCCGTGGCCATTCGTCTAAAATTTCTTGGACGCAAATAGAAACGGGTTCTGCGATTACATGGAAATACCCGAGTGTTATTTTACAAGGTGATCATTCTGTGGGAGAGTTCTATTCGGTTGCGTTGACAAATCATTTTCAGCAAGCCGATACGGGCACAAAAATGATTCATATTGGAAAAAATACAAAAAGTACCATTATTTCCAAAGGTATTTCCGCAGGCCATGGCCAAAACAGTTATCGGGGCTTGGTGCGCATTCTTCCGACAGCGGATAATGCGCGTAATTATACGCAATGTGATTCGTTGTTAATTAAAGATCAATGCGGTGCTCATACGTTCCCAACGATTGAGGTTAAAAATCCAACGGCCAAAGTGGAGCATGAAGCAACGACTTCTAAAATTAGCGATGAACAATTATTTTATTGTCAGCAACGCGGTTTAGACCAAGAAAATGCGGTAAGTTTAATTGTTAACGGTTTTTGTAAATCCATTTTTAAAGAACTGCCCATGGAGTTTGCAGTCGAGGCCAATAAATTAATGGCAGTCAGTTTAGAAGGGGCAGTGGGGTAGAATATGCTAGTAATAAAAAATCTTCACGTCAGTGTCGACGACAAACCTATTTTAAAGGGATTAAATTTACATTTACCCCCTGGTAAAGTGCATGCCATTATGGGGCCCAATGGCTCGGGGAAAAGTACGTTGGCTAATGTGTTGGCGGGAAAACCGAGCTACACGATTACCGACGGTGAAATTATTTTAAAGGGTGTAAAGATTAACGAACTAAAACCTGAAGAACGTGCCCGAGCAGGTCTCTTTTTGGCCTCTCAATATCCTGTTGAAATTCCAGGTGTTAATAATTTATATTTTATGCGCACCGCTTATAACGAATTGCGCAAGCATCGCCAAGAAGCACCCTTAGATACCATCGATTTTATGGCGCTTGCTAAACAAAAAGCTCATACGGTGGGTTTATCCGAGAGTTTTTTAAATCGCGCCGTGAACGAAGGCTTTTCTGGCGGTGAGAAAAAACGCAATGAAATTTTACAAATGCTTTTATTAGAGCCCAGTATGGCCGTTATGGATGAAACAGATTCCGGTCTGGATGTGGATGCACTCCGATTAATTGGAACCGCTGTCAATACGCTTCGCCAAGCTGATCGCAGCTTTTTAATTATCACTCATTATCCGCGTTTATTAGATTATATTGAACCGGATGTCGTACATGTCATGGTGCAAGGACGCTTTCAACAATCTGGCAGTAAAGCATTAGCTCACCAATTGGAGAAAGAAGGGTATGGAGAATTTCTCACCGTTTAATGCTAAGCGTTGTTACACGCTTCCATTTAACCATGGCTTGTATCAGCCTGGTAGCACAATAATGCCTTTGCCATTTGTGCTTACTCCCAATCTCCAAGGGGGTATGGAATTACGTATCGCAGAAAATACGGTAGTGGATAAACCCATTGCCCTGATTTTTTCAGGCCGCAGTGAAAGCATGCATCATCGTGTTATCCTAGAAAATGGTGCGAAGGCTACGATGATTCATGCCATTCTTGACCCTCAAGCGGAATTAAAACAACAAGCTTTGCATATCGATCTGAGTCCGCGCGCAGAATTAGAGTTCTATCACTATCAACCTGAATTAGCGGAAGCAGTAGTCCATACCCATTACTTTATTCATCAAGAGACGCATTCTCAACTGCGAGGTTATTACATTAATTTGGGTGGAAAATCGTTGGAAACTACGATAAGCGCGCAATTAAAAGGAGAATATGCCCATCTCAAATTAACGGGATTTTACAAAGCCGATCATCAACAATTAGTTCGACAAACCTTAGCGATTGAACATTGTGCTTCTCACACCCAAAGCCAACAATTTTACAAAGGATGGGCACAAGCACGCGGACAGGCTTATTTTGATGGGAAAATAGTGGTGGCCAAAGGCGCTCAAAAAGTTGAAGCCCATCAAACCAATCGTAATTTGTTGCTTTCCAAAACTGCTAGCGTTGAAACAAAGCCCCAATTAGAAATTTACAATGATGATGTGATTTGCTCCCACGGAGCTACGGTCGGCGATTTGGACGAAGAGGCATTATTTTATTTACAATCCCGGGGAGTTGCTTACCAAACAGCGCGGCATATTTTGATGGAAGCATTTGCCAATGAAATTTTTAATCAGCTGCCGGAATCCTGGTTTTTAGGGGAGGTGGATCATGTTTGAAGCGATTCAACGTGCCCGTCTTGATTTCCCCATTCTTAACTCAATGGCAAATGACCGTCCTTTGGTTTTTTTAGATTCCGCGGCGAGCAGCCAAAAACCCCAGTGTGTGATGGATGCGATGACAGCGTATTATCAACACTCTCATGCTAACGTTCATCGAGGATTGTATCAGCTCAGCGAACGGGCTACTCAAGCCTATGAAGAGGCTCGGAAAGCGGTACAGCAGTTTATTAATGCGAAATATACGCATGAAATTATTTTTACCAAAGGGACGACCGAATCCATTAACTTGGTGGCCTCTTCGTTTGCTTCCCTACTCAAAGCAGGCGATGAGATTTTAATTTCGGAGATGGAGCATCACTCTAATATTGTACCGTGGCAAATGTTGTGCGAAAAAACCGGAGCAATACTCCAAGTGATTCCTATTACGGATCAAGGAGAGCTAGATTGGGAAACTTTTACGCGATTAGTAAGCAAAAAAGTTAAATTGCTCGCTATTACGCATATTTCCAACGTATTAGGTACGGTTAATCCTATTCACTCTTTAATCGAAGTGGCGCATGCCTATAATATTCCTGTTTTAATTGATGGAGCGCAAGCAGCCCCGCATATGGCGCTTGATGTACAAACACTTAATTGCGAATTTTATACCTTTTCCGCGCACAAAATGTACGGCCCCACCGGGATTGGGGTGTTATATGGAAAAGAAGAATGGTTGCACCAATTACCTCCTTACCAAGGAGGAGGCAGCATGATTGAAACCGTGAGTTTTGAAAAAACCACTTACGCAGGCCTTCCTCAAAAATTTGAGGCCGGAACACCGCCTATTGCAGAAGCGGTGGGTTTGCACCGTGCTATTAAGTATTTAAATCAGTGGGGCTTGGAACAAATCCAGGCTTATGAACATTATTTATTAACCTATTTGGAAACAGAATTAAAAAAAATACCTTCCCTTAGAATATATGGTCAAGCACCTGAAAAGGCATCGGTGGTTTCTTTTGCACTGGAAAATATACACCCACACGATATTGCCACCATTTTAGATCATGAAGGCATTGCGGTGCGAGCAGGCCATCATTGTGCTATGCCCTTGATGCGGCGATTTAAAGTACCAGCTATGGCGCGTGCAAGCCTTGCGTTTTACAATAATCGCGAAGATATTGAGGCATTATGCCGAGGATTGGAAAAAGTAAAAACCATTATGGTGGCCGAGCATGTCTGATTTAAACGAATTGTATCAATCGCTCATTATCGATCACAGCCGCCACCCCAAAAATTTTGGCATGATGGAACAGGCAACGGCTGAACAGCGCGGATACAATCCTGTTTGTGGTGATGAACTCACCGTCTACCTGAAAGAAAAAAACGACATTGTAGAAGCCATTCAATTTCAAGGCCATGGTTGTGCTATTTCCATTGCATCGGCGTCATTAATGACAGAAACCGTGAAAGGAAAAACGAAAACCGAAACATTACATTTATTTAAAACCATGCATGATTTATTAACAGGCCAGCCAGTCAATGAAGCATTAGTGGGAAAATGCTTAGCTTTACAGGGTGTTTCTCATTATCCCATGCGTGTTAAATGCGCAAGCTTAGCGTGGCACACGTTAAAAGCCGCTTTACAACATCAACCCGAAACTGTGAGTACCGAGTAATGAATGATACCAAACCTGTGATTCAATTAACCGATAGCGCTCTTCAGCATATTCGCGAAATGATTGATCGAAATGATGCCAGAGCCTTCCGCTTATCCGTTAAACAAACAGGCTGCTCCGGCTATATGTACCGGCCTGAAGTTGTTACAAGCGCGCAAAAAGACGATATCGTCTGCAAGCAAGACGACGTGGTGATTTATTTAGATTTGAATAGCTTCACTAAAATTCGAGGCACGGTGATTGATTACACCAAAAAAAATCTAGGCCAATCACAATTAGTGTTCCACAACCCCAATGCCACCACTTTATGCGGTTGCGGAGAAAGTTTTAATTTAAAAGAAGACAGTCAATAAAATAAAAATAGGGGCAGCCACAGTCTGCCCAAAAACACAGCGAAAACCTATGTCCAGCAAAGAAATTGCCTTATTAACTCGCGATTGTTACGCCACCATGGTCCCTCAAGGCGCGAAAATTATGCTTCAACAAGGCATGGAAGTGACGATCGTCCAAGATTTAGGGGATAGCTTTACTGTGAATGTCTATGGGAACCTGGCTCGCATTGAAGGCCAAGACGCGGAAGCCCTGGGTAAAACGCCTAAAAATCCGTTAGACGAGTTAGCGCCAGACGCCTCTCTCGAACAAAAAATTGAACAACAACTTAAAAATTGTTATGACCCTGAAATCCCCGTGAATATTGTAGACTTGGGATTGGTATACGAACGCATCCTTGAACCTGCTGAAAACAACCAATTTAACATCACTATTAAGACGACCCTGACAGCCCCTGGTTGTGGTATGGGTCCCGTGATTGCCGCCGACGTCGAACATAAATTACGCGCCATTCCCGAAGTTAGCGAAGCCAAAGTCGAATTAGTATTCGATCCCCCGTGGTCACGGGATAAAATGAGTGAGGCAGCCCAGTTGGAGCTAGGAGTCATTTAGCGGCGAGGTTGGCCTTGGCCTTGGCTTTGGTGTGGGTAGTAATGGCGAAAAAGGTCAGGACTTACAACACCAGGAACAATCTCACTTGCTCCTTTAGCTGTATCCCTGGGGGGATCGCCTGCTGATGAACCGGCTCTTTCTCTCGATCCAGGAGAAGGTGTCCCCCCCCCTACACTCA
>DATDVD010000062.1:0-12215 GCA_035290065.1 Coxiellaceae bacterium
ATGCCACCGGAGGCCATTCCCGGATTGCCTGCCCGACAAACCGCTGGAACGGGACTATCGCTTTTAATTAAAGTACCCGCCCCTTTCAATACAATTACACCGCCAAATTGTGCTTGAATTTGACTCACCGCCTCAAACCGATTCTCTTGAATTTTTACATTGGTGGTTTTGAGTAATCGTGCCGCTTCTCCGGGATGAGGCGTTAAAATGGCTGAGCTAAAATGCGGGCGATTTTCTTGTTGCGCCAATAAATTTAAGCTATCGGCGTCCAATACCATCGGTAAGTCAGTGGCCAGCACCGCACTTAACAAACTTTGGCCCCACTCACCTTTTCCTAAACCAGGGCCTATCACCACCACGGTGACGATTTCTAATAAAGGTTTTAAGTCTTCTCCTTGATTCACTTCTCGACACATAATTTCGGGTCGACTGCTGATCACAATACTCACGTGTTCGGGACGAGTAGCTACAGTGACTAATCCCGCACCCACCCGCAAAGCTGCTTCTGAAGCCATGCGAATAGAGCCCCCCATTCCATAATCTCCTCCAATCACTAACACATGACCAAAATCGCCTTTATGCGCATCCCGATGCCGCCTGGGTAACCAATGTTTAACTTTTTTCCAGCTCAGTAGCTCCGCATTGGGTTGGATATCATTTAACAAAGCCTTGGGCACCCCTAAATCATCACACAACACTTTGCCCGTACAAGCGGGCCCATAATGTGTGAAAAGGCCTTGTTTTAAGGCAATAAAAGTAACGGTGAGATCCGCATTAACGGCTACACCATAAATATCCCCACTGTCAGCATTTAAACCGGAAGGTATATCTAAGGACAAAATGGGAATATTTAAGTTATTAAGCGTGCTAATGGCCGATTGAAAAATACCCTCGGGATGGCGCTTAAGACCTGTGCCAATCAATGCATCGACGACGACATCGGCCTCAATCTGATTGGCAGCCGTTAAAGGCGTCATTCGAACGCCCACATCTTGGCAGGCGCATAACGTTTCTCGGGCAACGCCTTTGGTGGCGGTCATATCATCAGCCAAATAAACGGTGACTTGCATGCCCTGCTCATAGGCAATGCGTGCTAGCACAAAACCATCTCCTCCATTATTGCCTCGCCCACAAAATACGGCTAAACGCCGTGCTTCTGGCCACTCCACCAGCAAGGCGTTAAACGCGGCAGCACCGGCTTTTTCCATCAACATCCGTTCGGATTGTAGTCGACGATCAACCACCGCTTTTTCAATACGTTTGATGGCTTCAACCGTGTAAAGTTCCTCAGTGGAGATAAACATACGTTCCTTCTGGAAAAAATGGTATTTTAACGGATATTTGCCGTGTCAGCTAGAAGACAGATTGCGCGCCGGGAGGGACTCGAACCCCCGACCATCTGGTTCGAAGCCAGATACTCTATCCAGCTGAGCTACCGGCGCACATAGAGCAGAGAGACTATTGCAGCGATTGCGTTACGTCAAGGCCTAATCGAAGGAGGTAGATCAGCGCGGCGCTTGAGCATGATTTCTACTGTACCTAATGGTAAGAATAAATAATGGTCTACATACTCATCTTGCGGTACTCGTGCTCTCTCTAACTCAAATACCTCTGGGGGTTTCCAGAGGGCCACCTGACTCCATTCGCCGATTTGGGCAGAATGTAAGGCATCCATCAATTGGGTATCGGAAAGTGCTTCAACCCAGGCAGGCAGGCTGATTTTTAGCAGTGGCGGTTCGGGCTTGGGCGCAGGAAGTGTGGGGGGTTTGGGAGGAGCTGCCTCAGCGATCGAGCGTTCTTTTCTTCTCGATAGGGGTCTCAAAAAGCTAGGTACCCCTGTTCCCCGCCCACCGGCCGCAGCTGCTTGAGAAACGTCTGCCTCTTCTCGATCTTGATCTTCTTCCTCTTCTTCGTGTTTTTCTTCTTCTCTTCTTTCGCTTAATAGTGCATCCACCGGAGTAGGCGCTCTTATGGGCGCGGGGGCAGGTAAAGCCACTCCTCCACTTTCAGCCGCAGCAGCGGATGGAGCAAAACTGATATCCGCTTCTGTTTGCGCCCCTGTGCTGCCTGTTCCTGCATCGTCTGCAGGGGGTTCGACTCTTGACGCTGCTTTTTCTAATTCCGAAGCTAATTGAGCGGCACAGGTTTGCAAACGAAGGGGATTCAACATTCCACTTTTAAATGTTTCAAGAGTCCGTGTCATTAAAGCCTCAAAGTGAGGGGGAACAATCTCTTTTCCGGCGAGATACACTTGTATGGCAGCTTCAGAATCGGCTATTGCTGCTAAAAACCCATCCGCCTCTTCTAAAAAAAGCAAAATATTTTGTGCACTTCTAACAGCTTCAGGTGTATCCATTTCAGACAAATTGACATTTACAAAAAATAGCATCACTTCACCGGCATTAAAGTCTTGTCCTCTATAAGAAAACATAACACTTGGAATAACTCCTCTTGCCGGCGCAAAAGGCTTGAAACTAGCCCGTCGCTGCAAATCCATGACTGCTGTCACGGCGTTGGCAGCTGCTTTAAAGGTAGGAGGAGAAGGATCCATGAAAGTCTCTCGCCTACGACTACTTCGACTCACTCTTCGCATAGAAAGACGTTCAGCTGTCCATTGTAACAATTGAAACTCAATAGATTTATGCACTAAAGCAAAGGATGTTTTTGCTAAGAGTACTTCCCGATGTTCCCGAATCAGACATAATGCGAGATGCCTTTTAAGTATCTCTAATTCAACATCAGTGGGCATGGCTTGTTCTCCTCTTACATCCTTAACGACAGGGCATTAAAAACCCTACACGTAAGGAGCCAGTATGTAAATTTCTTTTGTAGGTGGATTATAGCGAAAAATGGACTATGCTTAAATCATATGGATGGTATTCCCGCCCCAATTAAACGCATTATTATCATGATCCTGTCCTGCGGTGTTTTTATGGAATCCGTGGACTCTACTGTGATTACCGTTGCAATCCCTAAAATGGCCCTTTCGTTAGGCGATACGCCCTTGAATATGAAAGTGGCTTTAACCAGTTATTTATTAAGCCTGGCGATTTTTATCCCTATAAGCTCGTGGTTTGCCGAAAAAATGGGGACTCAGCAAGTCTTTAAGATGGCTATGCTTATTTTTACGCTAGGTTCTTTTCTGTGTGGAATTTCCAACAGCCTCCATACCCTTGTACCCGCCCGTATTTTACAGGGTTTAGGGGGGGCTTTTATGATGCCGGTGGGTCGACTGATTTTAGTACGTGTGTTTGAAAAAAGAGAGCTGATCCAAGCCATGATGACCATCAGCGTCATTTCGTCGATAGGTTTCGCCTTAGGACCGATGATAGGTGGTGTTCTCACCACCTTCATCAATTGGCGTTGGATTTTTTTTATTAATATCCCTTTTGGTTTATTAGGAGCTTATCTCACCCAACATTATTTTTACAATTACCGCGCCAGTCGTTTACGTCCGTTTGATACAGTGGGATTTTTACTGTTTGGCTTTGGATTAACCATCATTATGTATACTTTTGATACAGTAGGTGAGCGTTTTCTTTCACTTAACGAGCAAATTTCATTATTTTTTGTCGGAGTTCTATTGCTCGGCATTTATTTTATCCATGCACAACAAATTCGTTATCCTCTTTTAGATTTACATCTATTTAAATTACGAACGTTTTTAGTCGCTTTTTTAGGCAATATTGTATCGCGCGTAGCCACGGGCGGAATGGTATTCATGATGCCCTTGTTTCTGCAATTATGCTTTAATCAAACACCCCTAGTGTCAGGCCTTTATCTGGTTTGCATTGCGACAGGGATGATTGCCATAAAACCTGCGGTAGATCGAATTCTAAAACGATGGGGTTATCGCAATACATTGCGCATAAATATGGTTCTGATTGGAATTATTATTTTTACGTTTACACAAATATCTGCCCCTCTTAATCCTTGGCAACTCGGAATCAGTTTATTCGTCTATGGAATGGCGCTTTCTATACAATATCCCGCAATTAATTCATTGTATTTTGCTAATTTAAGCGAGAAGCGATTCGGTGATGCCTCTGCGATTACCAACATCACTCAGCAACTTTTTACCAGTATTGGCATTGGGTTAAGTGCTATTTTATTAATGATATTTGCTAAATCCATTTTTTACGTTCATCAATTATTAACGCCTCTTATTTTTCACCGTACTTTTATCATCATGTCGCTAATAGCCATCTTTGGGAGCGTTGTATTTTGGGGCCTCAATGAAAAAGATGGCCGAGAGCTAAGCGGTCACCAAACTGCCTAAAATCCGCTTTGTCCATCTAGTAATCCAGAAGAAATTACATTAATATTCTTCTTTTATTAAAGGATTATAGAGTTATGTTTCTGTTAGCCCGCCATAAGAGTCACGCAGAATTCATTAAAGTCACGACATTTTTGTTATTGGCTGTTGGGGTTATTAGCCTACTATGGATCGGCCCTATTATGGTTAACCCCGATTCTACGCAATTTCTTCAAGGCTCTCCCATTCGTTCGCCTATTTATAGCCTCCTGTTAAAAGGATATCAGTATTTTTTTCATAATAATTTCTATCCTTTGATTGGATTTCAAATTCTGTTAGGCATGGGATCAGTGTGGTATTTTTCGTCTCAAGTACAACGCCTTTATCATCTTAATGATGGGCTATGGTTTTTGATATTGCTTATTATGTTGTCGCCGTATGTGTATGGTGATTATAAATTTGGCAATCGAATTTTAAGTGAGGCCATTTGCTATCCTATGTATTTAATAGCTATCGTGCAACTAATTAAAGGGTTATCACAACATACATGGCGGCCGTTGTTAAATTTTTCAGTATTAACGTTTCTGCTTATTCTCATTCGCAAACAATTTATTTTTATTTATCCGGTTTTTATTGCTGCTGTTATTTACGTTTGGGCATATTTTTATACTTCTCCCATTAAATATAAATTCACTGCGGCTTTTATAGGGGTTTTTTTGTTAACAGGGCTTCTTGAAAAAACCTATGCGTATGTTCAATTCAATCATTTCTCAAGCCAACCTACCTCTGGCTTTGATCTTGTTATTCCACTTCTTTATCTTTCCACGCCAGAGGATGCCGAGAAAATTAAGGATCCCAACCTACGTGTTATTTTTAGCGAAATTATGGCGCTTAATCATCATCACCAAGATACACTTCAAGACTCCAAACAAATTCGAGTGGCCCATTATTACTTTCATTATATGAGCATTTATAATGAAATTATGTGGCATAATCTCCTGTCAGTTTTAGAAAAAAAGGGGGTTACAAATTGGTACGATATTAACCCTATCGCCTTAAAGCTAGCTTTAAACCTGCTTGCGATACACCCTATAGCTTATGCAAAATTATTTTTGTACGGGCTTCAATATAAACTAGGGGGTTACTACATGGCAGGGCTACTTTTTTTTGCCTGGGGTGTTTCGTTTATTTATCACTTAAAAAACAGAGATCCCCTAACTTTAGCTGTATGCCTAACCCTTGCTTTAGCTTTTTCAAATAATGGTCTAATTGCCATGGTAGAGCCTTTTATTCGACGATACACTTCTTATACCGAAACTATGCAAACTGTGTTTTTAATCATTTTAATATTCTTAGCAATGAAAAATTCAAATAAAATTGTTCCATCATGAAAGACGAAGTCATTGTGGTAGGCTCAGGCCCGTCGGGTACACATTGTGCCTTAGCGCTTCTTAGACGAGGGATATCGGTATTAATGATTGATCCTGGTTTAATGCTAGAACCTGAGAAACAAAATTATCTAGCAGGTTTATTGCCCACTGATGTTAACAACCAAATTTTACTGAAAAAACTGTACCGTTCTCTAAAAACCAATAAAAAAATTCCCAAACTAAGTTTTGGGTCAGATTTTGCTTACCGCTCTGCAGATACTTCCTTAACCATTCATGAAAAAAAAGTTTCCTGTCTTTTTTCCAATGCGCAAGCGGGGCTAAGCAATGTATGGGGAGCGACATTACTCCCCTATCATGCTAACGATATAAATGACTGGCCATTTTCTGAGAATTTTTTAGCCAATTATTATCCTAGAATCATTGAAAATGTTTCTTTATTGGCGGAAGAAGATGCGCTAGCAAAAATTTTCCCTTTATTTTCCTCTCAATTTTTTCGACCTACTGTTAGCCAGCAGGCCCAGTATATTTTAGCCACCACTACTCAACGGAGCATAGAGTTAGAAAATCACCACATATGGGTGGGAAAATCAAGGTTGGCCATGAAAGCTTCTTCTTGTATTCACTGTGGACAGTGCTTAAAAGGATGCCCCTTAGATTTAATTTATTCTTCTAAACAAACCCTTCAATTACTTCACACGCACAAAAATTTTCGGTATGAATCAGGTTGGTTTGTCAATAAAATTAAAGAGAATAAACAGGCTGTTCATTTGGACTGTTATAATACTTACCTTCATGAAAAACGCTCATTTCACGGATCAAAAGTATTTTTGGCAACAGGCCCATTAATGACAGCTAAACTTATTTTAAATTCCTTTCCCTCTTTCAATAATTCATTAATACTTAAAGATTCACAGCACTTTATAATACCAGCTTTATTAAAAACAAGGGTTAAAAATACAACAAATGAACGAGTTTTTACACTGTCCCAATTATTTTTAGAAATAATGAATCCAATGATTTCAAACTATTCTAGCCATTTGCAAATTTATACGTATTCAGATCTTTATGAAAAGAAACTTAAGTTCTTAAAAGCCTTTCCTCCTATTTTAAAGAATATTCTGTTAGATCGATTGATTGTAATTCAAGGCTATTTGCATTCGAAAGATTCTTCCTCTATACATGTAAAATATCATTCGGAAAAAAATCATTTGAATTTATCGTCTATTGCTCAAGAAAGAACTTTACCCATAATAAAAAAAATCCTTCATCTATTGCGTATGGAAAGTGAAAAACTAGGTTTCAATGTGCTGCCCTATTTGACTAAAATTTCGAAGCCCGGCGTTGGGAATCATTTAGGAGGCAGCTTTCCTATGTCTAATTCTGCAAAACCTGGCACTACGGATTTAAATGGCTTATTATCGGGAACAGAGAGAGTGCACGTAGTAGATTCCAGTGTTTTTCCTTCTTTACCAGCACAATCACCCACTCTCAGTATCATGGCTAATGCTTACCGAATTGGAACAGAATGCTCAATATGACTGATTCATTAACATTTGCTATTACAGGGGCTTCCGGATTTTTAGGATCTCATTTGTCTTCTTTTTTAGAACAGGAAGGCTATCGTGTGATCCGACTATCGAGAAACCTGGCTTCAACGAATTTTTCTTCCAACCATTATCGATATAATCTTGATCAGCCCATTAATGAAGAACACATTAAGCATGCCGATGTGTTAGTGCATTGTGCCTATGATTTTAAGCCCACAACTCGACAAGAAATTTTTAAGAAAAATGTAGAAAAAAGTGTGGCATTATTTCAAACTGCGAAAAAAATGGGTATTAGGCGCTTAATTTTTATTTCTTCTCTTTCAGCCTTCGAAAAGGCTCGTTCTTATTATGGCCAAGCTAAATATGCAACGGAAGAATTAACAAAGCCATTAGGCGTAATCTCGATTCGGCCGGGTTTGCTCTACGATATCAATGCTAAAGGTTTAGTAGGATCCCTGCAAACATTATCGAGAAAATTGCCGATTGTTCCTTTAATTGGAAATGGCCATCATCCTCTTTACATTTGCAAAATGGGCGAACTATGCAAACTTATTTTAAGTGCTTCAACGAGTGCTATAACTCCTTCTGAACCACTGGTAGCCGCCTGCGATACAGAATATACCCTCAAAACACTCATTCGCTATTTTGCTGCCACTTATCATACCAAACCCTTAACACTACCTATTCCCACGATAATTATTCAAACAAGTCTGTTTCTAGCTGAAAAAATGGGGATTTCCTTGCCTTTTCGGAGTGACAGCATAAAAAGTTTGCTGTACGTAAATGAAAAAATCAATTTTACATCGCACAATAAATTTAATGTCGAGTTTACGCCTTTGGAAGAAGTGCTGTAGTTTGCTGATACCAAGTGATAGTTCTTTTTAAGCCTTCTCGCAACGGCACTTGAGCTTTAAAACCAATTTTTTCATAGGCCTTTTGCGTATCACATGTCCGCCGAGGCTGCCCTTCAGGACGGCTCACATCAAATTGAATAGAAGTATGGGCGCCTGTCAGCTCAATCAGTAATTGTGCCAACTGAGCAACAGTCACTTCTTCGTCACTGCCAATATTTAAAGGATCGCCCACCGCATAAGATTCACACACTTCTAAAAGCCCTCGTGCAAAATCGGTTACATACAGAAAAGAACGTGTTTGCTGTCCATTACCCCATACTTCCAAGGGATTTTGTCCTTCTAGGATTTTTTTCAGTAAGCTAGGAATCACATGTTGATTTTCTCGGAAAAAATCATTTCGAGGACCATAGGCATTAAAAGGACGGGCAATGGCTATTTTCATACCATATTCCTTGACATATTCTTGAGCTAAATATTCCCCCATTCGTTTACTCCACCCATATCCCCCGTTTGTAGGCTCAGGTGACTCTTTCATCCCTTCTTCTTCGGGTGTTGGAACGCTGGCGTTTCGAGGATACACACAAGCTGAACTAACGATTAACACACGTTCCACACGTTGCAAACGTGCAGCTTCCAGTACATTAATCACCATACGCATGTTGTCACGAAATAAACTAGCATGATGTTTCCGACTGTATTCCACACCATAGGCCATCGCGGCTGCCAAATTAATAATGATTTCTTGGCCCCGCATGGCCCGTTCAATTTGTACGCTATCATACAAATCCGCCTCTACTATTTGAATGCGGTCTCGAACACTGTCCAAATAATCTAACCGAGTACTTTCACGAATAGGAATAGTGACCCGAGCCCCTTGAGCCACCAACATCTCCACTAAATGACTTCCAATAAACCCCGCCCCGCCCGTCACAAAAACACGCTTTCCCGTATAAAAATTGGTCATTTCTAACCCCATGTTTTAAAAAGAACAGTATAGAGGTTATGGACTCATCCTTCAATAACGGGTATTCTTAACACTTTCCGCTGACCACGACAGGAGACTATGGAAAGTGAAAGTGAGTTTACTAGCGCCTACACTTAATGAAGTAGAGGCTGTGACTGTAGTATTACCTAAAATTGATCGACACGTTGTTCATGAAATTATTGTACCAGATGCTGGCTCTACGGATGGTACAGTAGAATTCTGTCAACAAAATGATTTCCCTCTCTTTCGACAAAAAACAAAGGGCTATGGCGCGGCCTTAAAAGAAGCCATTGAACGTGCCACGGGCGATTTTATTATCGAATTTCCTCCCGATGGTAATTCCATGCCAGAGCATATTATCGATATCGTTAATAAATTAAATGAAGGTTACGACTTAGTGATCGCATCGCGCTATGTAGCACATGCTAAAAGTTATGACGATGATTTCATCACTGCCATTGGTAATTGGTTATTTACACGAATGGCCAATCTATTATTTGGCTCATCATTTACGGATGTATTAATTGGTTTCAGAGGTTATCGAAAAAGTGCTTATCAACAATTAACAATGACGGCTGAAGGATTATCATGGTCTATTCAATTGCCTATTCAATTTTTTAAACACGGTTTTAAAATTATTGACATCCCCATTGATGAAGCCGATCGAATCGGGGGTGTCCGAAAAATGAAGCCCTTTAGAACTGGCTGGGAAATTTTAAAGGTTTTACTAAAAGAAAGAATCCGAGGAAAAAATGCATCGTCTCATTAATAGCTGTCGAATCTGTGGTAACAAACATTTAACAGAAATTCTGTATCTAGGCGATCAATTCCTCGCTTCTGCCTTTGTGAAAAACAATGCTGTCTTATCACCAGAAAAAATTCCTTTAACCGTAATGCTCTGCAATAAAGAAGGAAATCCTAATGCCTGTGGATTAGTGCAGCTTAAAGAAACCGTTCAACGGAATGAAATGTATGGCACTTATTTTTATCGTTCGGCCACTAATCCCATGATGCGAGATGCCTTGAAAGAAATTGTGCAGGCCCTCTCAGAACGGGTTCATTTAAAAGAAAATGATTATGTATTAGATATTGGCTGTAATGATGGGACGCTTCTTAGTTTTTACCCAGAGTCGCTGTACCGAGTAGGCATAGACCCTGCGCAAAATATTGATCGTTCTTATCTCAATTCTTCT
Source organism: Coxiellaceae bacterium (assembly GCA_035290065.1). Taxonomy (GTDB): domain Bacteria; phylum Pseudomonadota; class Gammaproteobacteria; order Coxiellales; family Coxiellaceae; genus DATDVD01. Next base: position 10,226 of record DATDVD010000062.1, read on the forward strand.
ATTCAAATTGTGAAAGATTATTTTTCCAAAACGGCGATATTATCCCACAATCTTAAGCAAACGTTTAAGGCCATTTCCTCTATTGCCATGTTTTATGATTTGGATGACCCAAACACTTTTGTGGCGGATATTAAATCTATTTTGGATCCAGAAGGAATATGGTGTATTCAATTAAGCTACTTACCCACTACACTTAAAACACTTAATTTTTACGATATTTGCCATGAACATCTTCTCTATTATTCGTTAGAAGTGCTCGAATTTTTATTAAAAAAACACGATTTATATATTTTCGATGCCGATTTGAATGATGTGAATGGCGGTAGCCTAAGAGTATTTGTCACGCACACTACGAATTCAAAATCTATTTCTGAAAATGTAAGTAAAATACGTGCCGAAGAAAAGGTGCTTCATTTAGATCAACTGGATATTTACAAAACATTTTCTAATCGTATTGATCATTTAAAGAAAGTGATTGTTAATTACTTAACAAATGCTAAGAAGAAAAATTTTCTGGTTATTGGATTAGGGGCTTCTACTAAAGGTAATGTATTATTACAAGCCTTCCACCTCACTAGCACTCTTTTACCCGCTATTAGCGAACGAAATCCTGAAAAAATTGGATTATATACGTTAGGCACAAATATTGAATTAATTTCTGAAACACAAGCTAGAGCCTTAAAACCTGCTTGCATGTTGGTATTAATCTGGTTTTTTAAAGACGAACTATTAAAACGGGAAAAAGACTATTTAGAAGCGGGTGGAAAATTATTATTCCCCATGCCCTACCCCCACATGGTCACCAAAGACGGCGAGCATGCGTTAGAAGAATATGAGGAATATTCCGCCGTCTAATTTACCATCGTCGAGGCTGGCAATGTGTGCCGGTCGTGCTATCTACCCAACAATGCATAGTAGGTGTATTCCAACTGCTCACCACGCCAGGCGGTGGATTGGGATAGGTTCGAGGTACACATTGTTTAGCACCTGCTGGATCAATCCAGCAATGAGAGGTGGGTGTATTCCAGGAATCTCCCACGACAGGGGCCGCAGGGGTTGAAGCCCGAGGTTCGCAATGGGTAGCTCCATCCGTGGTTGTCCAGCAGTGCATCGTATTCGTGTTCCACATACTGACTACATTGGCAGGGGGTTGTCCTAACGAAGGGGCTGAGGTAAGGTAGCTGGCTATGATTGCGCCAGTCATCAGGAGAGAAAAAGGTGCTTTCATGGATATCCTTAACAGTAAATTTTTCCTGCTGTTAGCTTATACAAGCTTGGTTTAATCCGCAAGAGGCAGTCATTTTTTAAAAACACTATGATCAGCACAAAAATGGGATTAACGGCTGTTGAGATTGATTATCTTGACCCTTTACACTACTTACAACAATTACCTTTAAAAGAAGCAGCATTTCTCGATAGTGCTCGCCACCATTCAACGCTCGGACGATGGAGTATTCTTGGCTTAGAACCCTTTGATCAATTTATATATGACGATCAAACAGTTTCCTTCGGCGGAAACGATTATAAAAACGAAGATCCTTTTATTTTTTTAAAAAAAATATTTCGATCGTTCAAAACACAAAAATCCTCTTTGCCTTTTATAGGAGGAGGCATTGGATACTTTTCCTATGATTTAGCTAAAATAATAGAGCCGGTGGGTGATTTCTCCAAAAAAGACCTTGGTTTTCCTCTCATTCAAATTCATTTTTACGATACTTTTTTACTATTTGATCATGTTGCCCAAAAAGCTTGGTTGGTAAATAATGATCAATATGACAATCAAGCTCGTAAACGCGTTGAAAAATATCAAAGCTTACTAAAAATAAAACCCTTAAAAAAAATAGATTTTCCTAACTTTATACCTGAAATTTCGCCTATCAGTAACTTTACCAAAGAACAGTATCTTGAAACCGTTCATAAAATAAAAAATTATATTTTACAGGGGGATATTTTTCAGGCTAATTTATCGCAACGATTTTCTATCCATCAA
>DATDVD010000063.1:0-15373 GCA_035290065.1 Coxiellaceae bacterium
CATTATAATGTAGAAATTCAACGTGCAATACCCGGTAAGCCAGGTAGATATGAACGGGAAACCAATTTGCATATTGTTGTGAATGAAAATTTTGAGCCAGTAGATATATTTGGTGATGGTGTAACATTAAGAGGAGTCAGTCATGAGCACGACATACAAGATAGACCTAAATCCCGATAAAGATAACCTGGAAGAGTATGAGGTGGCAGATGAAAATGTTTTAGAAGTGAAAATTAGATTGCCTAATGGTGAAGCTGTGAAGCAGGATAACTATAAGGTGATGTTAAATCTTTCACCCGATGGAATGATAGGGTTCGGTACAGCACTGATTCGGGCAGGCCTTAAGCTGAAAGGTAAAGAACAGAATAGTTTTTTTGAGCACATTCGTCCAATCCTACCGGATTTAGCGATTAGAACAATGGGAATTTATATGGTTCCAAAAAGCTGCGAACTTCTTGTCGCCTCTAATGAATTTGGAACAGTAGAAGATATGATTCAGAAAATGAAAGCTGATTTTGATAAAAATGAGATAAATAACTCTGATAAGGCCTAATAAGGTATGAGTATGTTCAAGATCTTAGAATAATGACGCGCCAATCGTTCATCACTCCCCACTCCCCACTCCCCACAGGTGGTGGAGGGGATGGAGGTGGCTCAGGGGGTTCCGGAGGCAGCCGGCCCCCATCGCCGGGGTTGTGGAAAATTGAACAATCAACGAAAGAAACCACTTATCCAAAGCTTGAACCTGGTTCTTATAGTTTAAGTCCCAAAGATATTCGGTTTACTCAAGCGACCATCGGAACACATTTTAGTGATGGAAGGCGGGTAGATGATCTTGTAGATCAATTAAGAACAGGAGCTGTTTTGCCCCGTGATTTACCCCCTATTCAAGTAGTCCAAAAAGACGGTCTTTTATTTTCACTGGATAATCGACGACTAATGGCTTTTAATCTAGCGGGTGTAAGTGAAATTCCTGTACAGGTGGTTTCACTAGATGATCCAGGAGTTGCAGAAAGGCTAAGGTATCGCTTTGATCCTGTTCTTAGCCGAGGAGAATATGTTGTTGTTGCTAGTAGAGAGACTAGAGATGAAACATTGGATCTTTTATATCAACATGAAATGATCAGAGGAATACATCGTGAACACTAAAATAGGCAGGCCTTATTTAACATGGCGAGATTTTGAGCAATATTCAATTTGGCGATTTAATGATAGAGATGATTTGAGTTACCCTGTATTAGGTCCTGAAGATTTTCCTAAAGATAGCCGTGATTTACGTATTAGAGCAGAATTTATTGCTACTAATGGTATTAAATTAAAGGGCGCAATTATTGGATTGAAAAATATTTTTTGTATTAGTATATACATTGAAAATAATATATTTATTTTCAATAAAAATTTATTAAATGATTGCATAGAAGAATTAAAAAAGCTCAATAAAATTTTGGAGGAAGAATTAGTTCTTGCTAATTTTTCCCCAATTAAATATACAACAAATATTGATTTAAAAAATTTTAGAAACATTAGTGGCGAATTTGATCTTTTGAAAAAAAGAACAGATGCGGAGAGGTTAGAAGGATTTTAAAATCATTGATTCGGTAGGATAAAAAGAAAATGAAGGAGACAACTGCTAATCATCAATTAGCAAAAGATAGTAGCTTGTAAAAGAAAACTGGCAAGCTTATTCGCTTTTTAGTAGCAACAGAGGTTTCGGTGGAGGTGGCTCTGGTGGTTCCGGAGGCAGCCGGCCCCCATCACCAGGGTTGTGGGGCAGATCATTGGGGATTTCTACGAAGGCTGATATTGCTTATGATGCTATTCGTGCCAATAAAAGTGATGTTCCTATTATTGCAGAAAAAACTGGTATTAAACCTTCTAACATTGAGAAAGTTAAAAACCATTTATTTTATGAAAGACATTTACTAGACCGTTATATTGAATATGGTATTCCTCCTGAGATGCGACGGTTTGATAGTGATATTGCAATTGTTCAATTTTGGAAAAGGCTTGAATCTGGTGCTTTTACGTCTCAAGATATACAGTTACTTCGACATGAAATAGCAGAAGCATGGTATATGCGTAGACAAGGGCCTAGTTATACAGCAGCACACAATGCTGCTCATGCTCGATATCCAGCTCCTGATTTAGAGCAAATGTTGGATTATGAGAGAAAATTAACACCGCCGCTTACCTAGGAGAGTCATAATGCAATTTATACAAGAGAAAAATACATATAAAGCTGTCAAAATTACAGGGCCAAAACATCATTTTTTAGGATTATCATTTAAAAAAGATGATGTCACTAATGATAATATTGAAATGGTGAAATTGCCTGTTCAATTTAATGAAAAAAATCACATATATGCCGATAGCATTAAAGAGCAGGTTATGGGGGGTGTAAAAGAAATAAATGGTCGGCTTAATACAAATTATAAGGTAGAAAAAATATATTATATTCCCTCTGATTCTCCAGATAAAAAAGCTTACAAGGAATTAGCCGAGGAAATAATTCTACGCTTACATAAAGGAGGAATATTTAATTCTTGAATCAAAAGCAAGCCCAACAATAAAAAAACCAATCCATACCATAGAAAAGTAAACTGATAAGGAGTCAGATTTACTCCCCTAAATTCCAATCTACGTGTCTTTAAGGTGCTTAGGAATAGAATTGATTTCTTTTCTTGAGAGTTTACACTTGCCAACGAGTGACAGCAGCAGGCGGTATAGGTAGGCATCGACCGCCACCCCCCGCAGGCGGCTGAGAGGGTGGAGGTGGCGGTGGCGGAGGGGGTTCCGGAGGCAGCCGGCCCCCATTGCCAGGATTGTAGGGGTCAGCTCATGATGTCGCTAATGCAATTTGATTGAAAGTTGACTTGGCTTTAAGAGAGGGAAGTATTCTGGATGCATCAGGTCAACCTATGTACTAATGATAAACTTTGCACTGTGATGTTTACGGGTCGATCACGATCGACCCCTACAAGAAATTCGGCCGCTCAACTGGCTAAAGAAGCTGCTGAAAAAGCTCTCAAAGGCAAAGAAGAAAAAATCGAATACGCCCCAAGCTTCTGCTGAATTAGCCGAAGCCATCGCTCAATTGCGTGCTATCAAAACATTGCGAAATCGAAAGTAACCTTCTTTCTCTAATCTGCGCAAACTCTTCAAAATTTTTTCTCATCAACTATAATGATTTAAATTATCCAAGGAAAAGGGAATAGCATGGGAACTAACTGGAAAATTATTCTCGCTAGTATGATTGGCAACGCATTGGAATTGTATGACTTCGTTTTATACGGCGTCTTTTCTACCATTTTTGCCCACGAGTTTTTTTCCCATCAAGATCCTCATACCGCTATTTTGAGTGCTTTATCCGTATTTGCCGTCGGCTATCTCGCTCGCCCTATCGGAGGAATTTTATGCGGCCATTTTGGAGATAAATTTTCTCGTCGAGGAGCGTTGGTTTTTACTATTTCTACCATGGGCATAGCCACGTGTTTGATTGGATTATTGCCTACTTATTCGATGATAGGAATTACGTCCGTGGTTTTATTAGTTTTTTTACGCTTAATTCAAGGGTTAGCCGTAGGAGGGGAATATCCTGGCAGTGTAGTAATTTTGTCGGAGCAAGCGCCACCGGGCCATAAGGCATTTTTCTCCGCATTGGCATTTGTGGGGGCAACAGGAGGTTTATTAATAGGCTCAGCGATTGCCAATATTTTTACACATTTTTTAAGCCCCGCTTCTTTACAAAGCTGGGGTTGGCGAATTCCTTTTATTCTGAGTTTAGGATTAGCAGGTTTAGGTTTGTATATACGCTTAAAACTATGGGATTTTAGCAGAAGTTCAGCAGACAAAGACGCCCCTAAAATTCCTATTCTCACCATTTGTCGTGATTATAAGTTCAGTTTATTAAAAGGACTTTGTATCGCAGCCCCGCTTTGTATTCTGACAAGCATTACGATGGTTTTTATAGCGACCTATTTTAATCATTTTTTACATTATTCTTTACCTTTCTCTATTGCTACGATCTTTGTATTAAGTGCGTTAATGTTAATTTGCTTTCCTTTAGGTGCCTTACTCGCTGATTGCCTTGGTGAAAATTATTATTCGTATTGGATGATAGGGGGCAATATTATGAGTACCGTAGCGGTTTATCCTTGTTTCTTATGGATGCAACACGGCCCTTGGTCAGCCCTTATGGCCATAAGCTGTTATACCTTTATTGCTTCGCTGACATTAGGGCCAAGTTTTACCCTAGTGGTTAATTTATTTCCGCCTGAGGTGCGTTATTCAGGAAGTGCAGTAACGTTCGATATAGCCACGGCGCTTTTAATGGGAACTTCTCCTCTTTTAATGGTTTGGCTGATTGATCATATAGGTTTAACAGCACCGGCTGGTTATTTATTAGCTTCCACCACCGTGGCTATTGCGGCCATTTTATGGAAAAAGCGTAAACTTACTGAAATCTAATCCTTTGTAACCCTGGGTGAGATATTTCCTATTGAAATCTATGGAATAGGCGAGGAAAATGAAAGTTTCTAAAAACATAAAGGAATGGAGATGCTACGGAAAGTCACTCATTATTTCTCTCAGATTTTAGAACCCGGGGCTGGTGCTCTGTTTTTTATTCAGATCTTTTCAACCCTTAGTTTTGCGGTTCTCTATTCTTCCCTTGTTTTGTACATGACTCAAGCGCTTCAATTAAGTGCCACGCAAGCCACAGCCATTATGGGAGGATTTGTGGCGTTTAATTTTGGATTGCATTTATTGGGGGGTTATTTTGGTGGGCGCTATTTAAGTTTTCGCTCCTTATTTGTAACCAGTTTGTTGATGCAAATGGTGGCGTGTTGGATTTTAGCTATTCCTCATGTGCATGCTTTGTATTGGGGTTTGGCTTTATTTTTGGCAGGGTCCGGTTTAAATGTTACGTGCGTAAATATGATGCTCACCCAATTGTATGAGCCCGACGATAACCGCCGCGAAACCGCGTTTATGTTTAATTACAGTGGCATGAATGTGGGATTTTTTATTGGGTATACCCTCGCTGGCTATTATCAGCTGACCCAATCCTTCCACCAACTTTTTTTAACCACTAGTTTTGCTGCTGTCATCGCTATTTTATTAGTCTTATTTCATTGGCGAAAATTAAGAGATAGAACTACACCCTTGGCTAAAGCAGGCCACAAAATAGAATTGCAACGTCTTGGCCTGGGATACGGTGCCATTGCGCTGGTCGTACTCGCCTTAGATGGATTGCTACACGATGTTCTCTTTAGCAATGAAATGATTTTAGTGGCAGGGATAATAGTAGGTTTAACTTTATTAACGTTGTCGTTTAAACAACCGAATCAAGCCGCACGGAAAAAAATATGGGCCTATTTAATTTTGGGCACCAGTTCCTTAATATTTTGGGCGCTCTATCAATTGGCACCGATGGCTTTTGTATTATTTAATGAATACAACGTGGATCGTGTGGTAAAAGGATTTGTAATTTCTCCCCAATGGATTTCCAATATTAACACCGTTATTATTGTGATCGGTGGCCCTTTATTTGCCCTGTTATTTCGAAAAATTCGTGCCGCAGGCTTTCCTTTATCCATTCCCCTTCAATTTTCCATTGCGATTTTTTTAATCGGGGTGGCGTTATTATTGCTTCCTGCCGGTATTCACTTTGCCAGTGCCAAAGGATTTGTTAGTTTTTCCTGGGTATTTTGGTGCTATGTCTTAATAAGTATTGGAGAACTTTGCATCTCGCCCATTGGTTATGCCATGGTAGGGCGATTAGCACCAGAATCTTTACAAGGCATTATGATGGGTGCCTGGTTAATGTTAACGGGTGTAGCCAGTATTTTATCCAGTTATGCGTCGCGTTGGGCTATTCATGGCCACGCCCTCAAGGACCCTGCCGTGACCAATCCCGATTATTTCCGTACCTTTTTATGGCTAGGTGTTATTGCCGTGATCACGGCCATTCTTCTCTTTCTATTAATACCGGTGTTACGTTATCTGATGAAGGATCCACCTGCAGCGGTAGAAAGTTAAGCCGAGCGGGGCGTTTTTGTAGGAAAGACAAAAAATTCCATGCTCACTAAAATTGCCACGCCCAAGGCTGTTTCTGCAAACCGTTCCAAAATAAATACAGTGGGTGAACCATATCCAGGCGTCACAATGTAATAAAGAGCGCCAAATGAAACGGTTACGAAAAACATGGCTAACCAATAACTCTTTTTTCCTACCAAATTGGCTATCATCAAGAATACCAGTATTAAAAAATGAGAATGGGGATACGGTTTAAATAATACTAGGGCAAGCGGAACACCCACGATTACTCCTGCAAAGGTGCCTGTTAAGCGCTCAAATGCTCGGTGTAGCGAATCAGGCTGAGTATCTCGGCTCGCAAATAAAATAGCAAAGGCCGCCCAAGACGGGTGGGTTAATTTTAAAATGTCGCAAATAATAAAGGCTATTAAAATTCCCAGCGCAAGACGAAAGGATTTTTTATACAAATAAGTAGAGCGAATGAGAGGAGGTTTTTCGATAGAAAGCTTAGGCAGACACAGATTAATCAGTAAACAACTAAGCCCGCCTCCTAATACCGCCAAAAATTCCACCCCTACTATTTTCCAAGAATAATCCGAAGGAGGTACTAAGAAAGTAGATCCAGCTACGGTGATAAAAAGGCATAATAATCGAGTAGCATTGGCAGTGACATCCAAAACACGCGGAAGGCATAGCGTTAAAAAAATAAGCAGTGTTAAAACACCTAAAAATAAAGGACGTGTAAATTCGTGTTGAAACCACGTAGTGAATAGCGTCAGTGTCGCTGCAATAAAGGTAAATAGAAAAATATTAATCGACTGCTCAATTTTATTAGCACCCGTTAATGTAAAAGAGAGCATAGCTCCGCTTAAAAATAACCAAAAATTTTCCAGGAAAGAAAAATTAATAAACACATTCAAACCCATCAAAAGAAAAATGGGTCCCATACAGATCAGGGTACGGTGATAATCCGCGTAGGGATAGTTACGTAAGTGAAACATGGTTTGAGTATAAGTAGAAAATAGAAAGTTAGCCAAGTCTTAGCGTTACACTAGCGCTAAGCCAATTTGATGCGCCGATAAACCCGGTGGAGAATCATAAGCCTCAGCGCCTGCTGCCGTCACTGCAGCAGGCGCTGCCAAAGCCCCCGCCCCAGCGGCTCCTGCCGCCGCTCCTGGAACACTGGCGGGAGGAAGAGCTAATTGTCCTGGTGAAGCCATGGCGGATACGCGTGTGGTGACACTAAGGGGGGAAGAAGGGTTTAGCATCTCTCCCAATAACCGGAATACTGTTGTAGCTAATGTGCTATACGTTTTATTAATTAAATCTTGTAATTCTCTTTCAATGGCCTTGATTTTCCGGATTCTTTTTAATAATTTCGCATCGTCAGTGGGATTGCCAGTTAAGGAAGGGGGATAGGCGCGTAGTATCTCTAATTTTCTTTGCCATTGCCTAAGCAGGTTTTCAAAATTAGTTGTAAATTGACTTTCGGACAATCGCGTGTATCGCTGACCCCAATTCAGGGCATCAATACTCTTACTTCTCAGCCTCTTTTCCTCAGCTAGTTGCTCAGGGGGTTTTTCTCTAGCTTCCCTTGGTTTTTGAGCAACGGGTTTTGTCGGTAATAGGAGGGGATATAAAGACCCAATAAAAAGATACAGGGCACGGTGAAACTCCGGGAGTGTTTTTTGGGCCTGATCACATCCGTGGATAAACTTATCTGTAGTAAAGCCACGTTCTGCTAAATCATCCCGCGGCATAATGAAAGGAGGATTTTGAACTTGTTTTTCTAATGCTCTAAATTTCTCTAATAGTGAAGAGGTTTCTGGCATAGGCGTAGTGGGGGGGAGCCGAGCAGCACCTGCAGCACCGGATTCTTCAGCAGTTGAAGAGGCTGGGGAAGGAGGTCTGGGGGGCGATGTATCTCGTGGTCTTCTTAACATCCATTTATCATAGCGCGCTGCTAGCCGGATGCAATCCCCTCGAGTATAATTTTTAGATGTCATTAACTATTGTTATATTGGCGGCTGGTCAAGGATCCCGCATGCAATCGTCTCGCCCGAAGGTGTTGCATACCGTGGGCGGAAAATCGTTGTTAGAGCATGTCATTCACACGGCTCAAAAACTAAACCCGATTAATATTCTAGTGGTGCATGGGAGCGGGAGCGAGGAAGTGCAAGCTCAATGCGCTCATTTGCCTGTTCAGTGGGTCTATCAAGAGAAACAATTGGGAACGGCTCATGCGGTGCATCAAGCATTGCCCCATTGTGGGGAAAAAGACAGGGTATTGGTGCTCTATGGTGATGTCCCTTTGATACAATCTGAAACATTAATCGAACTTATTAATAAACTGGATACTGAAAGCATCGGTTTATTAGTAGCCGACGTAGAAGACCCGACGGGTTTAGGTCGAATTATTCGAAATGCGGCCAATGAGGTGATTAAGATTGTGGAAGAACGGGATGCCACTGACATCGAGCGGCACATTCGTGAAATTAATACGGGTATTATAAGTGTGCCCGCCCCTGTATTGCGCGCCTACTGGTCCCAGTTGTCCAATCACAATGCGCAAGCCGAGTATTATTTAACGGATGTGATACACTTAGCAACCCAAGAGGGCCGTCCCATTCGAGCACAACGCGTGAACGATTTTTTTGAGACGGCAGGCATTAACACAAAATGGCAATTAACCATGATGGAACGAGCTTATCAACAACAACAAGCCAAGCGATTGACAGAATTAGGGGTGATTATAATGGATCCTTTGCGAATTGATATCCGCGGTGATGTTTTTATTGAAAAAGATGTTGTGCTGGATGTCAATGTCATCCTGGAAGGCCATGTGAAAATTGGTGAACATTCGCGTATTGGGCCCCATGTTATTCTAAAAAATACGACTGTGGGAAAAAATGTAGAGATTCGCGCCCATTGTGTGATTGAAAATGCGATCATTGAAGATGATTGCGTTGTAGGGCCGTTTGCGCATTTACGTCCGGACACGTATTTAAAGAAGGGTGCGAAGGTGGGGAACTTTGTGGAAATTAAAAAATCCACTCTGGGTGAAGGTTCTAAAGCCAATCATTTAAGCTATATTGGAGATGCGAGCGTGGGTGCGCGCGTCAATATAGGTGCAGGAACGATCACGTGCAATTATGATGGTGCTAATAAACACCCCACCATTATTGAAGACAATGCTTTTATTGGTTCGAACAGTGCATTAGTAGCCCCGGTTACTATTGGAAAAGACAGCACGGTGGGCGCAGGCTCTGTGATTACGAAGGATGTACCTGACAATCAGTTGGGTCTCGCTCGCGTAGAACAAAAAAATATTGCTCATTGGCGCCGCCCCAAAAAATCTTCTCCTAAAAAATCATGACGCAAACGGTATTGCCTCCCTCGGATGAAGGAATAGCGCAGAGTTCTGTTGCTAACCTCGGTTTATATCGCCCTTGGTGGGTGCCTACCACGCTTATTTTTTTGTACCTGTTGACAATTGCTATTCTTTCTCTCTCAGGCCATTACCTCTTTTTCACTCAAAGTCTTGCAGTATCTGTTTTTTTATTAGTAGGCGTGTTTAGTGGCGAATTAAAATGTTTTTTATTCGATTGGTCGATTTACTTGTCGTTGTTAATTTTTTTAAATGCTATACGCGGATTTATTTTTGCCTTCGTAGAATATTTTCACCAATCGGTTTATTCGCTGTATGTGATTCAATGGGAAAAGTGGTTATTAAATGGACACATTGCACCTTATGTCGCGCAACAATGGTTGTATCAGCACGGTGTGAGCGGAAACCTTTATCAATTACTGTCTATTTTTTACGCATCCCACTTTGTGGTGTTTTTATTATTAGGCGCGATGATTTGGTTTCAAAAAAGATCATTTTTTAAACAGTATCAAACGGCATTTATCAGTGTGATGCTCATTGGAATTACGTTTTTTTGGCTGATTCCCACCATGCCGCCGTGGATGGCCAGTTCGCATCAACAGATTCCGTTAGTGATTTCATACACGTCGATTATTTATAACGTGAATATTCCGTCTTTATTTCATCTATTCAATACGGATCCTATTGCAGCGATGCCATCGCTTCACGCTGCATTTAGTGTGCTCGTAGGTTTAATGAGTGTGCAATTATTTCGCACGCGTGCGTGGCCATTTCTCACGTATGTTATTTTCTTAAACATCAGCTGTATTGTTTTAGGACAACATTATTTGGTGGATTTGTTGGCGGGCGCATTATTAGCCACGGTTGTTTTTTTAATCACGCAAAAATTGTACAAAAATAAAACGAATTATTCATCACCACTCGAATTATTTTCACGGGAAGAGTTTAATGCCTTAGTGGGCTATAAAATAGCAACGGCTATTTTAATTTTATTATCCAGTGTGTTGTTAAGTGTATTAACACATCATTGGTTATTGAATGTACAAATCCATGGATAATCTTCATGCACCTACCACGCTTTTTTTTCGATGCTGATTTAAAAATAGGCAATCGCATTTCACTTGATGAAAATTTAAGCAAACGCATCATAAAAGTGTTGCGTTTAAAAAAAGATTGCAGTTTAATTCTCTTCCACGGAAGAGGTGGCGAATTTGTTTGTACAATTGTTGCCACTCACAAACATTCTGTGGAAGTTTCGGTTGATACATTTCAATCGGTAAATAGGGAATCACTGCCAGATATCCATGTAGGTCTTGGAATTTCTCGTGGTGAAAAAATGGACTATGCAATTCAAAAAGCCGTTGAATGCGGTGTCCATTCCATTACTCCTTTGTTTACTGAATTTTGCAATGTGAAATTAACGAATGAACGTGCGCAAGCTCGATTGCACCATTGGCACAACGTGGTGGTGAGTGCAGTGGAGCAATGTGGTCGTACGCGCGTTCCGAAAATTTATTTACCGCAACCTTTTTTAGAATGGATAAAAAAAGATCATTCTGTTTTAAAAATAATCTGTGATACAGAGACTAAACAGAATTTGAGTAAAGAATGTGCAAATTATAACAACAGCCCCGTTTATTTATTAATTGGGCCTGAAGGAGGTTTTTCACCGGAAGAAAAACAACGCGCAAAACAGGAAAATTTCTTCTCCTTATCCTTGGGGCCAAGGATATTAAGAACAGAAACGGCCCCCGTCGTCGCAATTACCCTTTTGCAACATTGCCTCAAGCACTTGTGAGATATTTCTCAAGATGTTGTCAGAGTTTTTACGCTTAAATTTGTTTAAAAAATGAACAAATTTCTCCCTTCGATTCTCTAACTTGCTGAAACAACGATTATTTTATGGAATCGCTGAGAGATCAGCCGCTCGTTTTCCCTTTTTAACTTCAGAAAGTGCCTTGTCAGGGTAAGGTTAGCTGGTAAAGTAACTCTTGCATCTGAAGGATAACGACGGAATGGCTTGCATAAGGGTGCTTAAAAGGACTTCACCGGTCCAGGAAGAATCCGGCCATTACTCGGAAGTTATGCAAAGGACAGCAGCAGTCTAGGGAAAAGACTTTTGGTAGGGAGTACCATTGGGGGGGGTGTTATGCACCCCCTTTTTTTTGTCCTTTAAAAACTAAGCCGATAAAAGTTTGGCGAGCAATTGGCTGGAACCGATTCGAAAGGTGTCAGGCGTGGGCCAAGCACTACCCATCAATGCTTGAGCGAGGTGAAAGTATTCTATAGCTTGAGAGACATCAGATACACCGCCTGAGACTTTGAATCCAGTCCGTGTTTTTTGATCCCGAATGGTTTCTAAAATGGTGCGTGCGGCCTCGAGCGTTGCACCCGTCTGGGTTTTGCCCGTGGATGTTTTGATAAAGTCAGCCCCCGTTTCAATGGCGCATTCACAGCACGCTCGAATTAATTCAGCCGTTTTAAGCACTCCGGTTTCTAAAATAACTTTTAAAGTAATCAACGATCCACACGCTTCGCGGCATTGCGATAAAAACACCGTGAGCGTTTGAAAATCGCGAGCAAGGGCTGCCATGGGTGGCATTACCACATCGATTTCATCAGCCCCCTTTTCAATACTTTCTTGAATAACAGCGCTGACGGCATGAATGGATTGGTTGCCTTCTGGAAAATTTACAACGGTGGCAATTTTAATCGGTGTGTGTTGCAGAGCCAGTTTAGCGGTATAGACATAGTCTGGGTACACGCAAACAGCAGCAACAAACCCTTTTGGAGTTTTAGCCTGAAGACACCAATCGTGAACAGCCTCAAGAGAATCGGGCTCATTAAGGCGGGTGAAGTCTAAATAAGAAATTAATCGCGTGCGTTCTAATTCGTCCATGGGTTCATCTCCAGTATCTAAGATTCGGGTCGACCACGGTCGACCCCTACAAAAGGGGAAAGATCTCCCTTTCAAAAGGGAAAAGATCTCTCTTTCTTCGTAGGGGCAGACCGTGGTCTGCCCTCCCAAAGTTTTATAACGATAGGGTTTTAACGAAGCACTCGGTTAATTTTATTAAATTATCAGCACCGAGTTTAGCGCCTGCTAAGGTTTCTTCATGACTTAAGGGGCGTGGATTCATGCCCGCGGCTAAATTAGTAATCGCGGATACTACAACCACCCGCATACCACAATGTCGAGCCACAATCACTTCGGGTACGGTCGACATACCTACCAAATCTGCTCCTAACGTACGAAAAGCCCGAATTTCAGCCGGTGTTTCAAACGTGGGGCCTAAGGTCGCTAGATAAACGCCTTCTGCCAATGGAATATGTAAAGAGCGCGCGCATTCTTTCAAAAGCTTTCGTAACTCAGGATCGTATGCTGTATCCATCGACACAAAACGAGGCCCAAATTCTTCATCGTTACTACCCACGAGGGGATTTTGAAATAAAAAATTAATATGATCCGTTACGGCGACTAAATGACCGGGTGCCACTTCCGGACGCAAAGAACCGGACGCATTGGTCGCATACAGCAACTGTGCCCCGAGTAATTTCATCGTGCGAATGGGGGTGAGCAATTCCGTACGGGTAGCTCCTTGATAAACATGTGCTCGACTGCCTAGCACTGCCACCGGTTTGCCAGCCAAGGTGCCTAAAAAAAGTTGAGGCGCTTGCCCTTCCACAGCCCGCTCATGAAAACCGGGTAAGTCACTGTAAGAAATGGCAATAGGATCTTCAAGCTGATCAATAATCACATGAAGGCCCGAGCCGCACACAATTACCAACTGAGGGGTAAAATCGGGGGCCAGGTCTCGAATAATTTTAAAACTGTCGTGTGCGTGCTGTGTCATAATCGGCCGGCATTATAAGCTAAATTGTCAGGGTCGTCACCCCATCCTCGCGACCCACCAAAATAATATCCGCTTTGCGATGGGCAAAGATGCCATTGCACACAACGCCGGGGATATTATTAAGTTCCGTTTCCAGGGCAGAAGGGCTGGAAATATCAAAATTATACACGTCCAAAATCACATTCCCATTATCGGTTTGGAAGCCTTGTCGATACACAGGATCTCCCCCTCGTTTTAAACATTCGCGTGCTACAAAACTGCGTGCCATCGGCAATACCTCAATCGCTACCGGGAAATGGCCTAACACCACCGCTTCTTTATCTTTTCCTACGATACAAATAAATTGTTCTGAGGCGCTCGCAATAATTTTTTCTCGCGCCAGTGCGCCGCCGCCCCCTTTAATTAAGTAACCATGATTATTAAATTCATCCGCCCCATCGATATAGAGAGAAATTTTATTAACCGAATTCAATTCCAACACCGGAATACCTACCGCCTTAAGGCGTTGTTCCGTATCCACGGAGCTTGCCACCGCCCCTTCTAACCGTCCTCGATACTCCGCAAGCCCTTCAATAAAATAAGCCGTCGTAGATCCCGTTCCCACCCCAATAATGTCGTGACCTTTTACATACGCCAGCGCTTTCTTGGCCGCATTTCTTTTCTGAAGGGTTTTGTCTGTCATAATTTTTTTCTCTTCCTATTACGCCGTAATACCCGTTTGCTCTAACAAGGCTTTTATATCAGGATCCCGTCCTCTAAATTCCCGAAACAACCCATCAAACTCTCGAGATCCTCCCGGCTCCAAAATAAACGTCAGATAACGTTGCGCCGTCTCATGGTCGAAAATCCCCCGTTCTTTAAATAAAGAAAACGCATCAGCTGCCATCACCTCGGCCCATTTATAACTGTAATAACCCGCAGCATAACCTCCGGCAAAAATATGCCCAAAACTGTGTTGAAAACGATGGTAAGAAGGAACAGGAACCACCGACACCTCTTTGCGCACTGCATCCAATACGTGTTGAATTTGCTTGGATTCGTGCACATCGGTTTTCATATGTAGGTGAAAATCAAACAGTGAAAATTCTAATTGGCGTACCATTTGCATCGCGGATTGAAAATTTTTAGCTGCAATCATGCTTTCATATAAAGAATCCGGCAAGGGTTCTTCCGTTTTATAATGAGTAGCAATAAAGTGTAAACCCTCTTTTTCCCATGCCCAGTTTTCATTGCATTGACTGGCTACCTCTACTGCATCCCAGGGAATGCCATTAATGCCCGAGACTTCGGAATAATTAACGGTGGTCAGCATATGTTGAAGCGCGTGCCCAAATTCATGAAACAGCGTTTCCACTTCGTCATGCGTAAATAAAGCAGGGTCTTTACCGACGGACGCATTAAAATTACACGTCACATAGGCTACAGGAATTTGAATTTTACCATTGGGTAATTGACGACGCACACGGCATTCATCCATCCATGCGCCCCCGCGTTTATGTTTGCGTGCGTATAAATCCATATAAAATTGGGCGCGTATCGAGCCATCGTGATGAAGAATAGAAAATAATTTTACATGCTTATCCCAGCTATCAAAATGTTCTACTCGTTCAATTTTTACGCCGAATAATTTTTCGGTAATTAAAAATAATCCTTCTAAAACTCGAGGTTCGGGAAAATAAGGACGTAAGGTTTCCTGGGAAATATTGTATTGTTCTTGTCGCAATTTTTCCGAATAATAGGCGATATCCCACGGCTTTAACTCGTGAACACTCCATTTTGTTTTTGCATAATGGGATAGCGATTTAAATTCTTCGCGTGCTTTTTCCTTAGAGTGGGCGCCTAATGCTTCCAAAAAGGCGAGAACATCACTCGTTTTTTTTACCATTTTCGTGGCTAATGATTTTTCGGCATAATTATGAAAGCCTAGTAATTGAGCAAGCTCGGTGCGTGCTTGAAGAATTTTCACCATCACGTCTGAATTATTCCACTCCTGTGCCTTGGGGCCTTGATCAGAGGCGCGAGTGACGTACGCATGATACATGGCTTCACGAAAATCGCCCGACTCGGCATGTGTCATCACGGCGATATAAGATGG
>DATDVD010000064.1:0-17579 GCA_035290065.1 Coxiellaceae bacterium
GGGAGAGGAAGGATCGTAAAAAGGCTCTGTTCCCAGAGCGGCGAAACCTACTCCCGCAGCAGCGACAGCATCGGGGGATGTATTAATTCTCGCAGGCCTAACAGCCCCTATTCCAGCCATTGCCCGCGGTGGCGAAACAAGGGGAGTTCTGGCAGCTAAAGTAGCGGCTGAAGGAGAAAAAGCAGCGGCTGAAGAGGGGGCTTCGCGACGGGGGACTGCTGGGTGGAAACCACTTAATACAGGCTGCTGTCCTAATCGCAGCTGGGAAATTCTTCGTAGATCTTCGGCACTAATACGACGGTGTGGATGATGAGGAAGGAGAAAATCGTCTTCTCTATTTCCTCCCTCTCTCCCTTCTTCTCTGGGAGGCGACAATAGAGCAGCTCTTTGCTGAACCAATGTCCATGGTTGGGCAGAGTCAGCGAGGGCTTCTCTTGCTTCTCTTATCCAATCGGGAGTGGGAGCTCTTTGACGGGTGGATACCCCGGAGGCAGCCAAAGCAACTCCAGCGGGAGCAGGCATGGCCCTGGGGGTTGCCAAGCCGCGAGCTAAAACAGGCGGAGGAAACATTCGAGGATGTCCGCTGGCTCCGCTTGATGCTCCTGTACTGCGTCCACCGCCGGTACCACTGGATCCTCGTTCTTCGTCTGGCGAACGTTGGGGGGGAGGAGGAGAAAAAGGGAGTAATCGTTGAGGTTTGTCTTCGTCGTTTTGCATTATTGATACTCATTAACTCAGGGGGGACAATATAGCGAGGTTAATTTGAAGTTGGTAGTTTAAAATTCTTAACACATCCTTAAACCTAACTGCAGACCTTTACTATTGCACCCTTTAGGTGAATCTATTAGTATCCAGGAACCTATTAACTTTCATGACAGGAATTCATGCAATGAGTGAAACGTCTTTATTTACCTCTGAATCTGTGTCCGAAGGTCACCCGGATAAAGTGGCGGACCAAATCTCCGATGCTATTTTAGATGCTATTTTAGAACAAGATCCCGACGCGCGGGTAGCGTGTGAAACCTTGGTAAAAACGGGAATGGTACTGGTATCCGGGGAAGTGCGCACTCATGCATGGGTTGACGTCGAAGACATTGCTCGTCGGGTAGTGAAAGATATCGGCTATAACAGCTCTGAAATGGGGTTTGATTGGGAATCCTGTGCGGTATTAAATGCCATTGGTAAACAATCTCCCGACATTGCCATGGGTGTGGATGAAAGCTCGGGTCATGAACAAGGGGCCGGTGACCAAGGATTAATGTTTGGTTATGCCAGCAATGAAACAGAAGTGTATATGCCAGCACCTATTTTTTATGCGCATCGTTTAATGCAACGCCAATCCTACGTTCGTAAAACGGGTATCGTGGATTTTCTACGCCCCGATGCTAAAAGCCAATTAACCTTTATTTATAACGATAAAAATGAGCCTATTGGTATTGATGCGGTAGTCGTTTCTACTCAACACTCGGATAAAGCCGCGCAACCGCAAGTGCGTGAAGCCGTGATGGAAGAAATTATTAAGCCTGTGTTACCTTCCGAATGGTTACGCGACACTACGAAATATTTCATCAATCCCACTGGACAATTTATTATCGGTGGGCCCGTCGGAGATTGTGGTTTAACCGGTCGTAAAATTATTGTAGACACGTATGGCGGAATGGCGCGACACGGAGGCGGTGCTTTCTCCGGTAAAGATCCTTCTAAAGTAGATCGTTCTGCAGCCTATGCTGCGCGTTATGTGGCGAAAAATATTGTGGCAGCTGGTTTAGCAGATCGATGTGAAATTCAAGTGTCTTATGCTATTGGTATTGCAGAACCTACGTCTATTCGTGTAGAAACGTTTGGGACAGGCAAAATCAGTGATAACGAAATTATTTTCTACATTAAAGAACATTTTGATTTGCGCCCCAAAGGCCTTATTACGATGTTAAATTTAAAACGACCCATTTATCGTCAAACAGCCGCCTATGGCCATTTTGGACGTACAGAACCTACCTTTACGTGGGAAGCGTTGAACAAGGTAGATGCCATAAAAAAGTCCTTAACAAACGTTAAAGAAGCCGTCGCTGTTTAAAGGAGCCTTTATGACCATCGCCTATGCCGAACCTGTCGCTCAATTACGCGATTATAAAGTGGCTGATATTTCATTAGCCGAATGGGGTCGAAAAGAAATTCGTATCGCCGAAAAAGAAATGCCGGGCTTAATGAGCTTGCGAGAAAAATACGCCCGCCTCCAACCGTTAAAAGGAGCGCGTATTACAGGCTGTTTGCATATGACGATTCAAACAGCGGTGTTGATGGAAACGTTGTTAGCATTAGGGGCTAGCGTGCGTTGGTCATCGTGCAATATTTTTTCGACGCAGGATCATGCCGCCGCTGCCATTGCGGCGCGAGGTATCCCGGTGTTCGCGTGGAAAGGGGAAACGGAAGAAGAATATATGCAGTGTATTCGCGACACGTTGCACGGACCGAACGGTTGGGTACCCAATTTATTATTAGACGATGGTGGCGATTTAACAAAATTAGTGCACGAAGAATATCCCGAATTGTTGAGCGCTATTGTGGGTGTTTCTGAAGAAACCACCACGGGTGTTCATCGCTTATATGAAATGGCTGAAAAAAGCCTGCTAAAAATGCCCGCGATTAATGTGAACGATTCGGTAACGAAATCTAAATTTGATAACTTATACGGATGCCGCGAATCACTGGTCGATGCTTTAAAACGCGCTACCGATGTAATGATTGCCGGAAAAATTGCCGTGGTAGCCGGGTACGGCGATGTGGGCAAGGGATGTGTACAAGCGTTAAGAGGCTTAGGCGCTATTGTGTGGGTCACGGAAATTGATCCTATTTGTGCGTTGCAAGCCGCGATGGAAGGTTATCGAGTGGTCAGGATGGATGAAGCGGCTTCTCAAGCAGATATTTTTGTAACGGCCACGGGTAATAAAGGCGTTGTAACATTAGATCATATGTTAGCGATGAAAGACGAAGCCATTGTGTGCAACATCGGTCACTTTGATTGCGAAATTGATGTGGCTGCCTTGGATCAGTATCCCTGGGAAAATATCAAGCCTCAAGTGGATCAAGTGATTTTTCCCGACGGAAAGCGCATCACTCTGCTAGCGAAAGGACGTTTAGTGAATTTAGGATGTGCCACTGGCCATCCGAGTTTTGTGATGTCGAATTCTTTTACGAACCAAGTGCTCGCTCAAATAGAATTGTTTCAACACTGTGAACACTACGAAAATAAAGTCTATGTGTTACCTAAACATTTAGATGAAGAAGTCGCGCGATTGCATTTAGAAAAAGTGGGTGTACGATTGACGCAATTGACTTCAGAGCAAGCGGATTATTTAGGCGTAAAGGTGGCCGGGCCCTATAAGCGCGATGATTATCGTTATTAAATCATCCCTATCCTTCCTTTTTAGCCACGGCAATTAGTGTATCTGTTTGATCAATTTGGCACAGCATCGCTTGATACGCCTCGTGCAAAGCCGGTGTTTCAAGATGTGCCCAGTGGGCATGTCCCCCGGGTTGATGATAACGCAACCAATACAAATGATTGCTTAATCCATACCGCTGAAAACCTTCCAAATGAATCGTGTGAAAAGGTTGGGTTTGAACCATGGTGTGCAAGCTTTCGCGCGTATGCAAAATTAAATGCTCGCTCCAAAACGTAAACTGCTTAAATGCTTCCAAGTCCATCGTTTTCAATAGAAAATCATTCGCGTGAGGTACTTCGATAATCAATGTGCCGCCCGCTGTTAAGCGGTCATATAGCTGTTTTAATATTTCTATAGGATCCGTTAAATGTTCAAACACATGAAAAAGTGTGATGACTTCCATGCTATTGAGGGGAATAGAAGACATATCTTCATACACCGCTATACCGCGTGCTTGCATAGCCTCGCGATGAATTTTATTGGGTTCAACAGCGAGCGCTTTTTTACAATCCTTGTTTAAAAGATCAATAATTTCACCATTGCCCGTTCCAAAATCCAGCCATACTTTGCCTGCAATCTCGTGTTTAAATTGTTTAGCACGACGCCCGGCATCTGAATTGCGCAATATTTTTCGTTCCCCTAACGGGGAAGCGATAGTGCGATAACTGCCTTCAAGGGTATTAGATTTGTTTTGATAATAGTGCTGAGGATTTTCTTTTTTCTCTTCCAGAAAAATAACCCCGCTTTTTTGACAGCGATAGACGGGCAAATTTTCAACATCGCGTGTGCGAGGAAAAATTTCAGCGACAGAGCTTCCATCAATAATATTCAGTTGTTCTAATAAATGTTTCATTCATGGCCTGCTTAATTAAAGTTCAATGCGTTGTTCACCATTCGGGCCCTGGACGACTCTAGCATCAGTGCCAGGGGGAAGTGCGATGGGTGGATATTCTGCCGCCTTCAGCAGCGCTGCTGGTTGGGCCTGACTCGCTAAATGAACGGCGGTAGGGCTAGAAGGAGAACCCCTTCTATGTCGATTGCTTTCTGCGGGAAGCCCATGCGGTAATACACCGGCTCCCAACGCAGTGGCAGACGTAATGGAGTTCATGGAATGAGGATGAGAGGCTGTTTCGCCCGGCTTTCTAAAACCCAGTATTCGCCGAATCCCCTCTCTCACATGAATATCTTCAATGGTAGCAATCACTCCTCCCAGACAAATCAAAGCGCCCACTATTCCGCAGATAATCAACGTAATGGCGGATTGAGTCGTATGAATATCAATGTCTTCCGCTACCGCATGCAAGCCACCAAAAAGCCCACTGGTGCCCCCTATTCCTGCCAATAGTAAAAACAAACTAAAGCACAGGAGGAATGTCCAAATCCCCAGCTGGGTTCGATACGCGATTTTATCAGGATCTGCCGCCATACAATTTCCCCTGATTCAGTTTAAAAAATTTGCCGAATAGCTTCCTTGACTTCTCGCAGGGTTTCATTAGCCACGGCATTGGCTTTTTCGGCTCCCCGTGCTAACACACGCACTAATTCCGTCGAATCTTTCGCAAAATGCGCCCGGCGTTGTCGCATCGGTTCTAATAAATTATTGAGCACTTCGACTAATTTTTTCTTGCAATCAACATCCCCAATGTGGCCTTGGCGGTATTTTTCTTTGGCTTCTTGTACCCAGGGTTTATCAGTATTAAAGGTATCGTGAAAAATCCACAGAGGATTATTCTCAACCGTACCCGGATCGGTGGCTTTTAACCGTTTGGGATCGGTATACATGCCCATTACTTTTTGGCGCACCGTATCGGCGTCATCGCTTAAAAGAATCGCATTATTAAGCGATTTACTCATTTTTAATAAGGCGCCATGAGGACCTGGCCCGTGAGTGCCCACTAAACGGTTTACACGCCCGATCAGGGGCTTAATCATCGGAAATAAACCGTTATTCGAGAGAGGTTGATCCTCGTCGATAGAGGGATCGACACCACAATAGAGTTGATTAAATTTGCGTGCCACTTCACGTGTCATTTCTAAGTGCGGCAATTGATCTTCACCCACCGGCACTAATTCTGCTTTAAAACTTAAAATATCGGCGACTTGAAGGACGGGATACAATAAAAAGCCGAATGAATAATTATCGCCTAAGGCTTTGTCACGAATTTCATCTTTGATGGTAGGGTTTCGCATGACGCGTGGAAAAGGCAGCAGCATGCTGAAATACGTCGCTAATTCAAAAATGGCCGGCACATCGGATTCAACAAACAGGGTGCTTTTTACGGGATCAATACCAGCGGCTAAATAATCGAGCACAATATCCATTACACTTTGTCGAATAGCCTCAGGTTGATCAACGCGGGTGGTAAAGGCATGCGCATTAGCAATCACAAAAAAACAATCGTACTCGTCTTGCAATCGCACACGATTTTCAATGGAACCCACCCAATGACCTAAATGCAGTTTCCCCGTGGGCGTATCACCGGTAAGCAGACGTGGTTTCGGTTTCATGGCGTAATCCTACCATAAACCGTTGGTGAATGAAGTAGAGGATGGTGTTTACCATTGGATCCCAGGATGGAGGCGGCGGCCTGCTGGCCCAGGAGAACATGCAGAAGTTGTAGCGCCTTCCCCTGAAGCGGCTTTAGTGAGGGCAGGACGGCTCGACGATGTACAGGTTAATACTGACCAGCTCACGGACAATAAGAAGAGGACAAGCCCACCAATAATGGCCAGGCCGGCTGTATTCTGGCTGTGTTTGCTCAAGTGCTTTAATGCCCATAAGCATACGGCAGTAATAATGGTGGCTGCGCCTAGTATCATACCTATTCCACCACCCATTAGTTGAGCGTTTCGCACGGTAAATAAACCGCTAGAAACACTTTTTGCAACAACGAGTGGTTTGTTTCGTGCGCTAGTAGGCAAGGGGATTTCTTGTTCCAGATTACCAGGTGAAGACATTTGAGAAGCTAAAGCTGCAGGGGGTGCTGCAACGGGTACTACGAGCAGTGATGCTCGTGCTGCTGCTGGAAGAGGAGCGCTCACAATAAGCGGTGGAGCGGAATCTACCGGAAGGGGTGCGTCTTCAAAAAGGGGTAAGCTTGCCATTATATCGGCATGATCCTCCTGCACCTTCTGATAAAGTGCTCTATGGAGCTGTAGTAATTGGGTGTACCTTGCTCGTATTGCCTCACTCGCCAAAGGTTCTATTTGTGGCCAAAAAGCAGTTTCTAAATACATTAATCGTTGAATTAAGCGAACGCGGGCACGTGCAATATGGGGCGTGTCAGAAGGAAACTCATTGCCGACTAACCGAGCACCGTATTCGTAAGCGGAATGGGCAAAGCTGTAGAGTTTAGAGTTTTTGTCCTCGTTGGAGCAAACCTCGATAGAAGGTCTTGCATCATTAACGGAGTGGAAATAAGGATCAACTAATTTTAAAAATTGTTGCTCTACTACGATAAGATCAGTGTTTAGCGGATGCTCAGTATCACCACCAATAATAAAATGGCTACCCATCACTGCTTCTTGAGGGTCTTTCAGCCCAATACTAACTGCAGCGGCGCTTCCGTCTTCTGCTTTACTGCTGGGTGCGAACAAAGCACGAGTCGCTGCTGCAGCCACTCCTGAAAAAGATAGCTCTTCGTGACTTGGGGAGAGAGCTTGTAAGGAGGCTAACGCGGCTACTAAACTTCTATGAGTGTCCGAATAGTCGTCTCGGCCGGTAGGTGTCAAATACCCCCAAGCGGTGGTAGCCATCCATTTTAATGTACTTATAAGGCGAGCCAGTGCGCGATTTTCTCCTTCCACATTGGGCAAACTTCTATTGGAAGGTTGTTTTAGCTCATTAGCATAACGAATCATTAGGTCGCCGATTTCTCCAAAGGGTGTGGAGAGATCCTCTGAGGGGTTTTTATCAACAACAGCTTTCACAAGGGCACTGAATTGGACTACACGTTCTCCCAATGCCCTTCTTTGTTTTTCTAAATCATGGTCAGGATCATTGTTAATACTCCAGTCGAGAGTGGCTGGCGCATCGGCTGCTGCACCACGGGCAGCTTCTGCGGGGGCGGCAGTAGCTCCTGCTTTGCTAGTGGCTTGGCGGGCGAAACGAAGGCGGGCGAGCAAACCGGGTCTATCAGCGGATGCTTCTGCAGTGGCACCAGGGGCGGCTTCAGCCAGGGGTGCTGGCGTGGCAGCAGTAGCTGCTATTTCTGCTCCACTAGCTGCTGCGGCAGCCGCTGTTGGGACAGGTTCACCTGTTCCTTCGACGGCCGCCCCACTGCCTCCACTCCCGCTTTCGCCATATTCTGGAGAAGGTTTAGCGGATAAGGTTGTCATTATACTTTCGCGTATCGATCCCTTTAAAGTTTTTCTTACCGCCTTTTTTAAAGGGTCCGATAAATTGCCGATAAGTTCTTGTGCAAGTTGTTGCATGGTAGGGTCTAATTGTTCCCACAAAGCTCTATCGTCACCTTCTAAACCTTTTACAGGACTTTGC
This sequence comes from Coxiellaceae bacterium, assembly GCA_035290065.1. GTDB lineage: Bacteria > Pseudomonadota > Gammaproteobacteria > Coxiellales > Coxiellaceae > DATDVD01. The sequence continues at coordinate 7,942 of DATDVD010000064.1, forward strand.
AAGAGAGTAGCTAATTCTTGAAGATAAAGAGTAGCATGGGATTGAAGAAGCTCCCTTAGAGCCTTAGCAAATAATTGCTTATTAACTAAGATTGTTTCATCCGTGGTCCCTGCCGCTGCTCGAATTTCTTGGATAGGTCTTTTAAGGGCTCTTCGAGCATCCGTCATAGTTTCCATGGGGACGCTTGCTTCGGGAGCATCCATATTGACAGGTTCGGCTTGACTCAATAATTCAAAGAGTGACCTTAGAGCAGTAGTAATTTGGTCGTCATCGCATTGGTTTTTTTTAAGATCCTGTGCATAAACGACTAGTTCTCCAGCAAATCCCCTAATTTTTGAAGACAGAGCCGCTGAGAGCTTGGATCGGCGAAAACGGCTGGGGCTTCCAAGGGTTCGCGAGAAAACATCTGCCTGACGGTAAACATTTGCCCAGGCGTACGATTGCACCAACCGGAGTTCCAATTGATTTACACTACTCAGTAAGATGTCGCCTCTATTACGCATGGGTTTCCCCTTTTTGCTGTTTACCTTTCCCTCTATCGTACTGAAAAAAGATTAAGAGAGTATTAAATAGAATCAAAATTTTACGACTAAATTGTCCTTTAATCTTTGATCTTTTTCGCTCTTCTCTCTTTCTCTTTTCTATAAACCCATTATATCACTGGGGGGAGGGGTAAAAAAATCGAATAATCTTAAAAATGAAGGCAAAAATTTTGACAAAAAAGCCTTTTTTTCTAGAAATCGATCCATTTTCCAAAGGGATTTTACTTTAATTGATTGATAATTCAAATTAATTTCCATACCTTTTTAATTCATATTGTAATAGGTAAAATTTGTTTACAATACAGATTATGGCCAGTAAAATATCTTAATGATCTCTTCCCTAGCCCCTCTTTTATCCGAACAAAACCCTCATTGGGAAGGGGGGATCTATGGCCATTCTGTCCAAAGACTGCATGATAAAGCGGCTCGGAGGACTCTTTCCGAGCCCGATATCCATTTTATTACCGGCATACGGGGAGCTGGAAAATCGACGCTCTTAAAAACGCTGATCAATGCGTTGGTGCCTTCCCACCCTCCTCATTCCATTTTGTACCTGGACTTGGAGGACCCCCATTATATCAACTTTTTTGACGAAGATTCAGTGCTATCGAAGCTTATTCTGCATGCGGAAACATTAACGGGCCATCGCGTGGAATATCTTTTGTTGGATAATATCCAGGCGGTGGGGCAATGGGCAAAATTTCTTAAAAATGCTTACGATAAAGAGCAATTTAAAAAGATTTGGATCACGAGTTCTCAGGCGGATTTATTTTCGCGGGAAGAAGCTGCTTTGTTAACAGGATATTATAGAGAATTGCCCGTTCATCCATTGTCGTATCAAGAAATATTATTGAATGCGTCGATCACAACGCCTATCCAAAGCGGCCCTCAAAAATCTAAAGCGATGGCTTTGTTAGAGGATATGTTGGTATGGGGAGGATTTCCGCGGATTTATTCGTTGGCAGAGAAAGAAGCTAAAACCACTGTATTGAAATATTATTTAGAAGCTATTTTATTTAAAGATTGTATTCGCCATCAGGCTATTCGAGATACGACGGCTTTTTTTCGATTGGCTCATTATTTACTCAGCCATGTGGGGCAACCGTATTCGTATAATAGTTTAAAGCAGGTGTTGGGTAACAATGAGATGACACTTCAGCAGTTTATTGGGGTGTTAAAAAATACGGAGATGGTGGAAGAAATAATGCCCTTTGTGTATCCTTTCAAGCCCTCGAGTAAAATGAGGAAAAAACCGTATTGTATTGATAATGGCTTATTGTCGGCAGCTACTTTTACGCTGCGCCATCATAAGGAAATATTGCTGGAGAATTTCGTGTATTCGGAGCTTAAGAAGCAGAATAATAATGATATTTTTTTCTTTCATGGGGCAAGAGGGTGTGATTTTATTGTGAAGAGGTCATCCGGGTGGATAGCAATACAAGTATGCTATCACTGGGATTTGGTGAATCGTGATCACGAAATTAAGGGGTTAAAAGCGGCGATGAAGCATTTTTCCATTTCCGAAGGCTTTATCCTCACGTATGATCACGAAGCCATGGTGGAGAATAAGCTCCCCGTCATTCCGGTTTGGAAATATTTTTCTTAAAGGGCAGTGAATATCAATGGATGCTGAGATTTTAGCACAATTAAATAGTAAACAACGCGAAGCGGTGGAATCGCCGCCTGCCCATCTGTTGATTTTAGCAGGGGCCGGTAGCGGAAAAACGCGTGTATTGGTGCACCGTATTGCGTGGTTGATGGCGCATACGGAGGCGAGTCCTTTTTCTATTTTAGCCGTGACATTTACGAATAAAGCGGCGTATGAAATGCGCGGGCGAATTGAAGCGTTAGGCGGTATGCCGATTCATGGCATGTGGGTAGGAACCTTTCACGGATTAGCGCATCGTTTTTTACGCACGCATTGGAAAGAAGCAAATTTGCCCGAGAGTTTCCAAATTTTAGATGCGGATGATCAATCACGATTGATTCGCCGTATTCATAAAACTATGGATTTGGATGAAACCAAGTGGCCGCCGAAACAATCCCAGTGGTTTATCAATCAACAAAAAGAGGAAGGACGACGAGCGCGCCATGCGGCGGCTGATGCGAATTATTATACGGAGGTGATGGCTAAAGTCTATTTGGCGTACGAAGAAATTTGTGAACGCAGTGGGTTGGTGGATTTTGGGGAATTATTATTGCGGTCACTGGAAGTGTTGAAAAAAAATGAAACCATTCGTGCGCATTATCAACAGCGCTTCCGTCATATTTTGGTGGATGAGTTTCAGGATACGAATACGATTCAATATTTGTGGTTAAAACAATTGGCGGGCTCTCATACGTGTATGATGGCGGTGGGGGACGATGATCAATCGATTTATTCGTGGCGAGGAGCCAAGATTCAAAATATTTTATCGTTTGATAAAGATTTTTCTCCTGTAAAAACCATTCGATTGGAGCAGAATTATCGCTCGACTCAAACGATTTTAAATGCGGCAAATGCCGTAATTGAAAATAATACTAATCGATTGGGAAAAAAATTGTGGACAGACAGCGGGCAAGGCGAATTAATTACCCTTTATTCGGCTTTTAATGAAATGGATGAAGCTTATTATATTGTCTCGCGCATTCAGGATTGGGTGAATGGCGGCAATCGGCGGGATGAAGTAGCGATTTTATATCGTTCCAATGCTCAATCTCGGGTGTTGGAAGAGGCGTTGTTGCGTGTGAGTATGCCGTATCGTATTTACGGGGGGCAGAAATTCTATGAGCGCGCGGAAATTAAAGATGCGTTGGCGTATTTGCGATTATTAGGGAATCGACAGGATGATGCGTCGTTTGAGCGGGTGGTGAATTTTCCAACGCGGGGTATTGGGGATGCCACCTTAAATATCGTGCGTGATCAAGCACGGATTATGAATGTATCGTTGTGGCAATCGGCCAACGATATCGTAGCCATGGGCAGTTTAAGTGCTCGGGCTAAAGCCGCATTAGAAATGTTTTTAACGTTGATTGATCAAGCAGAAAAAGAGACGAGTGCTTTATCATTAGGCGAGCAAACGGATCATATTTTAACCGTGAGTGGATTGTTAGAGCATTACCGAAAAGATAAAACGGAAAAAGGTTTATCGCGGGTGGAAAACTTAGAAGAGTTGGTGAGTGCGACGGAGCGATTTTCACCAGAAGATACGGAAATGGAAGAAGGGGTTCGGCTGTCTCCTTTAGCCGCATTTCTTTCTCATGTCGCGCTGGAAACGGGTGAATCGCAAGCGGATGAACACGAAGATGCCGTGAATTTAATGACGCTGCATGCCGCGAAAGGGTTGGAATTTCCCTTGGTTTTTTTAGCAGGCATGGAAGAAAATTTGTTTCCGCATCGTATGTCGATTGAAGAAGCCAATGGATTGGAAGAAGAACGTCGGTTGTGTTATGTGGGCATGACGCGCGCTATGAAAAAATTATATCTGACGCATGCGGAAATTCGAAATTTGCATGGACGAGAACAGTATCATACGCCGTCTCGTTTTATTGCGGAAATTCCGGAGACGTGTTTGGATACGGTGAGACCACAAACAAAAATCTATCGTCCCAACAGTTTTAATCGTGAGAGTATCAGTCGAGACGACAGTTATTCACGTTTTAATCCCAGAAATCATACGATGCCCAAAGTAATGCCTAAAGGCACAGAAGTGGGTGAAACAGGATTAGAAATCGGCCAGCGAGTTAATCATAAAAAATTTGGCACAGGTATTATTGTTAATTTTGAAGGCCATTCCCAACATGCCCGCATTCAAGTCAAATTTGATCGCGCTGGCACAAAGTGGTTAGTCGCAAGTTATGCGAAATTAGAATCTTCCTAAGGTCTGCCCGTCCGAAATTTAAACCTTGTGCGGCGTTCCTGGGCAGAGCACGCTCTGCCCCTACAGGGAGGGTCCAAGTATAACGTCACACCTTTGCCTATTCCCCCCTTACATCGGATGGGCCAAACATAACATCATACCCTTGCCTATTTTCTCCTCCTCGTAGGGGTAGACCGTGGTCTGCCCGTCCGAAATCTAAATCCTGTGCTACGTTCTTGGGCAGAGCACGCTCTGCCCCTACGAAGATTTTAGGAGTGCTTTGAATAATGTATAGGATAACGTGACTTCATTGATATCCGCCGGTGTTTCGTTATCCATGTGAAATACTACGGGCATATCGCGGGATTCGTTGGGTTTTAACGTTTGTTGCGTAAAACAGAAACACTGCGTTTTCTTCAAATGTCGGGCCGCAAGTCCCGGCGTAATGGAAGGAATCGCTTGAATCACGAGAGATTGGTTTGTGTTGTTCTTAATATAAAATAACACGCGAGCATTTTGACCCGGGTGTAAATCGACATATCGGGTTTTGGTGTAAAATGTTACGGGTACACCGGAGGGTACGGTGGTCGTAAAACCCACGCGAATCACGCGAGATTCATCCACTTCCGTAGATTCAGCCGCTTTTTTTAATTCTACTTTTCCATTAATGCCGAGTTGTTTGCACAGGGAATTATACAAAGGCACCATGGCATAACAAAATAAAAACATGACACCCACTAATGCACTCAGCCATAGGACTATTTTTCGGGTTCGGCTTTTTTTAGTGTCTATCCCCATGATCGCTCCTGTAAAATCCTGCCATCATAGAGAGGGAGGGGTATTATATCAAGTGAGAGGTTATTGTGGCTTTAAGGGCACCTCTGGAAACAAGATAATGAGTTTCGAGAGGGTTCTTAAGAATTACTTAAGGTTTTCTTAATTTTGGGGGGGTATAAACGAACAAAGGAAGTGGAACTAGGAAGTGGTGGTTTTTTAAAAAAAAGGGGTAATTATGAAGCCTAACATACTTGGCGATGGAAAAGACGAGGCAAAAGACGAGGCAAAACACGACTCTATTGGATCAGCGAGTGAAGTAAACCCTGCGCCGGTGAGCGCTGCGGATAGACCCACGGAAACGGGGGCGACTGTCGCTAGAAGGGATACCTCGGAGGAAGAGCAGGATCTCGAAGAGGACCGGCAAAGAGGGGTGCCTGAAGAGAAAGCAGCAGGTGCAGAAGGTGTGCGACGGCTAGTGGCAGAAGACAATACCAAAATGAGGATAGCGGTTTGGGCAGCGTTGTGTGGATTGGGAGGGGCAGCCGTGAGTGCGGCGGGTGCAGTACTGGGGCTTATCGTATTAAAGGAGGCTGGGGTTGGGGACTTGCCTGACAGAGGTCCTTTAGCAGGAGGCGCGGCGGTGGCAGGACTGGTAGCAGCGGTTCCTCTTTTTATTTTGATTTATGGGTGGGCAAAGAAACAACCGCTTCCTCTTGACAAGGCTTTAGACGAGTGTAGAGAAGGGTCAAAGTTCGCGCTGGGTTCGATATTCGCTGGAACAGCGCTTATAACGGCTGCGACTACAGTGGCAGGGGCCGTGATGGATGAGGATCCTGCTAAGGCCGCAGCGGCAGGGAGTGTAGGAGGCGCTCTGTTAGAAAGCGCTATGGCGGTAACGGTGGGTGCGACTGCGGGTGTGAGCGCTCTTGTATCGTGGTGTCGGCGGAGATAATCTTTACTGTCGTAGCCTGGATTTTCGCGTAGCGAGATACGGGCTACAACAGTATCATTTTAAAATTAAGGAATCTTACTATGAAAATTCAATCGATTTTAATAGGGTTTGTATTGTGTGCCATTTCTGCTAGTGTGTTTGCAAAAGCACAGAGCGCTCAAGTGGGCGATTTTATTATTTACAATGATACGAATCGAGTGGTAACGATTTCCGTCGGAAACTTTTTTCCTACGCCTTACACCATCCGCCCTCACGGCAGCCGTTATGTAACCGTTTCCACGAATAATCAAAATATTCATATTGAAACGGTGAATTAAAAATCTTGTCAAAGAGAAAAAGTAATAGCGTAGCCTGGATTTTCGCGTAGCGAGATTCAGGCTACGGTTTTTTTAATATTCGTCTTCCGGTTTTAAGGTGTATTCCTCCGTAAAGGTGTGGTAGGGAGCAGGGGATTGTACTTCTGTCCACTCCAATCCTTTTGCGCCTTCCCATACTTGTTGGGTGGCTTTGGGGCCTTGGCGACGGCAGGCTTTAATTACAATGTATAAAAAAATCAATTGTGAAAAGCCAAAAATAAAGGCACCCACGGTGCAGACTTGATTAAATTGCGTGAATTGCAGCGCGTAATCGGGAATACGTCGCGGCATGCCGGCTAATCCTAAAAAGTGCATGGGGAAAAAGGTGATGTTGACACTGATCATCGTTAACCAGAAATGCCATTTTGCTAGCGTTTCGTTGTACATCACGCCGGTCCATTTGGGGAGCCAATAATAGATACCGGCCATTAACGCAAACACGGAGCCGGGAATTAATACGTAATGGAAGTGCGCAACCACGAAATACGAATCTTGGTATTGAAAATCTGCCGGTGCAATCGCGAGCATTAATCCAGTGAATCCACCAATCGTAAAGAAAAATAAGAAACCAATGGCGAATAACATCGGCGTTTCAAACGTCAAAGAGCCGCGCCACATGGTAGCAATCCAGTTAAATACTTTTACACCGGTGGGAACGGCTACCAGCATGGTGGTGTACATGAAAAATAATTCGGCAGCGAGGGGAACACCGGTGGTGAACATATGATGCACCCACACAATGTAGGACACAAGCGCAATGGAACCGACGGCCCAAATCATCACCGTGCGACCAAATAAGGGTTTTCGGCTAAACGTGGGAATAATTTCTGACACGACGCCAAAGGCGGGTAGAATTAATACGTATACTTCCGGGTGACCGAAGAACCAAAATAAATGTTGGAACAACAAAGGATCCCCGCCCCCGGCGGCATTAAAAAAGCTCGTGCCAAAATGACGATCCAGTAACATCATGGTCACGGTTCCAGCAAGGACTGGCATAATGCCGAGTAATAAAAAAGCGGTAATGAACCAGCTCCACACAAAGATGGGCATCTTTTTCAATGTCATGCCTTTGCACCGCATATTTAAAATCGTCGCGATAATATTAATGGCGGCTAAGATGGATGACACACCGAGTAAGTGAATGGAGAAAATCATAAAGTCAGTGCTGGGTGGGCCGTACGTGGTAGAAAGAGGTGCGTAGAATGTCCAACCGTAATTGGGTGCACCGCCGTGCATAAATAAAGTGCTCCCTAATAGGGTAATGGCAAATGGAAGAATCCAAAAACTCCAATTATTTAAGCGGGGAAGCGCCATATCGGGTGCACCGATCATCATGGGGATTTGCCAGTTTGCAAATCCAGCAAAGGCGGGCATGATTACGCCAAAAACCATAATAAGGCCGTGTAGCGTGACCATTTCGTTGTAAAAGTTAGGATCGAGAATGCGAGAGCCTGGGTGAAATAATTGCATGCGAATCAGCAATGCCATGGCGCCCGCGATGAAGAACATAATAAAGGCAGTCCACAAGTAGAGGGTACCAATGTCTTTATGGTTGGTGGTAAAAACCCAACGGGTGACATAGCCCCAAAAGCCGTGAGGATGCGGGTGATCGTCGTGGGTAGTGGCATTGTTTAACATGCTTACGTTCTCCTATTAAACCTATACTTTTATCATTGTGAAAACCGTGGGGTATAACACCATATTTCGCCGATCCCCTCTTCTGTAGGGGCAGACCGTGGTCTGCCCAAAACAGGGTACAAGATTTAAATTTTGTTCGGGCAGACCACGGTCTGCCCCTACGTAATGTTGGGCAGCGCGATCGTTATTGTCGGGCTGCTGTAATATCGGCGGGTTGGACTAATCCACCGGCTTGTTTGCCGTATTTTCCTGTATCGTTATTGCCCCAGCTGTTGCGTTCAAACGTAATCACGCTGGCTAATTCGGTGTCGCTTAATTGATCTTTGAAAGCCACCATCGGAGTGCTGGCTTTGCCGTGCATCACGATATCGATGTGACCACTGACGGGGCCTATGGCAATAGGGCCGCCTTTCAAGGCAGGGAAAGCAGGTGGCATTCCTTCGCCGGTGGGTTGATGACACACGGTACAATGAGAATCATACACCGTTTCACCTAACGTCATTAATTGTTGTTGCGTCATCGTGCCTGCGGGTGGGGCGGAAGTTTCGGAGGCGCTAGGTTTCGTCGAGGGAGTGACGGTAGGCGCTTGATCTAAATTTTGATTGTGATTATGTTGTTTTGCCCATTGATCAAAATCGTTTTCCGTTAAGGCAATCACCACAATGGGCATGTAAGCATGATGAAGACCACACAATTCGGCACATTGGCCTCGATAAACGCCGGGTTTATCAATTCGGGCCCAGGCTTCGTGAATAAACCCTGGAATCGCATCACGTTTGATGCCAAAGGCGGGAACCCACCACGCATGAATCACATCATTAGAGGTCACTAAGAAACGAATTTTTTTATGAATGGGCACTACGAGAGGATGATTTACTTCTAATAAATACCATTCGCCTTTCGGTTGTGTGCCATCCATTTGAGCTTGGGGCGTAGAAAGATCACTGAAAAAATTAATGTCGTAATCCAGATAAGTATATTGCCAACGCCATTGAAAGCCGACAATTTTAATATTGATATCGGCTTTGGAATCGTCATACATCTGTGCCATTACAATCGTCGCGGGAATGGCCATTGCCACTAAAATTACAAAAGGAATGAGTGTCCAAATCACTTCTATTAAAGTGCTGCCATGAAATTGCGCGGGAATGGCGCCTTTGGATTTGCGAAATTTAATCATTGCGTAGATCAGTGCGCCAAATACAATTACGGCAATGCCGACACAGATCCAATAAATTAGCATATGCAAGTGATACACTTCTCGGCTAATCGATGTTACACCCACGGGCATGTTGTAGCGAGACTCAGCCCCTGCCGTGGCGGTTAAGAAAAAGAGCACAACGGCGCTAATGCGTTGAGCAATGCTCTTTACCTTCATAATTTTCTCCTTAATTGCTTAACCAGAGTTTGTAATCTTGATCCGGTTCTTTAGATTGTTGGGCCATGAACACAACGGCTGCTTTAATATCTGCATCGTTGCAGGTGGGACAAATCTGGCTCATCGGCGGCATTTTACCATGTTTATAAAGAG
>DATDVD010000065.1:0-4402 GCA_035290065.1 Coxiellaceae bacterium
GGGGGAGGTGTTTTTGATTTATTGGAGTTTGTCTTTGGCGAGGGTTACGGCATCAAAGCGGTAGAGGAAGAGGGGTTGCGATAATGAGAGAGAAAAGGTGGCCTGCTCTTGTATACCTAAGTTAGGCAAGTGTACAAACCTTTCCCGTAGGGGCAGAGTTAGACGACTGTGCAAACCCTCTTCGTAGGGGCAGACCGTGGTCTGCCCTTGATCTTGCGCGGTGTTTTTAAGCAACCGTGGTTTGTTTTTAATCGGGTGCGGTGTTTTTGGGTAGACCGTGGTTTGTCCTTAATCTTGCGTGATGTTTTTGGGTAGATCGTGGTTTGTTCTTAATTTTGTGCTGGGTTCTTGGGCAGACTTTGGCTGCCCCTACGAGGAGAAGGCGTTTTTGATCCATTGGAGTTCGTCTTTGACGAAGGTTACGACGTCAAAGCGGCAGAGGGGGAGGGGGTTGCCGTAATGGGAGAGAAGATAAAGTTGAGCCGTTTTGATAATGCGTTGTTGTTTGTGGTAGTGAATGGTTTCCAGGGGATGCCCGTAACGAGTGGCTCGACGAGAACGTACTTCCACAAATACAACGGTTTTTTTATCCTGCAAAATTAAATCAATTTCTCCCAAGCGAGAATGATAATGACGGTGCAATAAACGAAGCCCGTGGCGTTGTAAATGCTCTAATGCACGTGTTTCAAACGCATTGCCAATGCTACGGCGTTCACCGTTGAGATTAGAGTTTGTTGGGTTTTCCATCCACCATTTGCGCCCAGATGAGTTCTCGTCGAACATGCCCATTGTCTTCGAGATAAAGCCGCCCAGTAGCGCCCAATTGGCCTACGTCAGGCAGAATAATCAGCTTGTTGATCGTGGCAGCAAGCGTGTAGGCATCCACTCCAAACGCATATAATTTGGGTTGGCTTTGATAACTGGCAGGCCATAGGGTTTGTACATTGCGTTGAATAGTCATTAAGGTAGGGGTTAAATCCTGTTCCGGATCAATCACCCAGGGCATGTCTTCAAAAATAATACCATTTAAATCGTGATCCAAATGTTCGTTAGGCCTGCCGGTATAGATAAAAGAAGGCGCATACACCGGGATATTACCCGCAAAATAAAATCTTAATAAAGGACGCAATTGCCGTGCTTCGACGGGCAACGCAGCTAAAAACACCACATCAAAATCTTCTCGTCGACGCGCAATTGTGCGAATTTTGGAATGCAAAATATTTTTTAATTGGGTAGCACGTTGTTGAGACTGATCTACATTTAAAGTTTGTGCCAATTGCTCTGCAAAAAGACGAGGATTTTGAAACATCAGCGTGTTGATCACGGTGCCGCCTAAGGCAGTCCATCGATCTTTGAATGCCCCTGCAATTTGATCGCCCCAAGGACCAAGCGGTGCAATAATAATGGCGCGATTCAGATTTTGATACCACGCATGCTCGGCGGCTTGACGGGCTTCTTGGGTAGGCGATAAGCTGAATTGGTATAAATTGTTGTAATGCTCGTCGTTGTTATCGTGCAAATTGTTGAGCGCTAACGTAGGAACCGTGAGAGAAGTGTGCTCAGCTAACGCGCTAACTTCCGACTTGCTTAAAGGCCCCACAATAAAATCCGCGCCTTCTTTGACAGCTTGCTCATAGAGTGCCGGGATTTCTTGGCCTTGTGTGTCATAAACCATAATAGTAGGTGCATTGGGGTTTTGTTTTTTTGCGTCGTAATAGGCTGCAAAAAATCCATTTCGAACCGCGGCTCCTTGATCACTTAATGGGCCCGTTAAAGGCAATAATAACGCAATATGTTTAGCCGGTTTTAAATCCACGGAAGTATCCATATTGCCGATTAATAGGTTGGCAGGATGGTTGGGATATTGTTGCTGCCATTGTTTTAAAGATTGAATAAGTGCAGAGGCGTTGGTTTGTGGGTTGTTGGCAATCATGGCAAAACGAATCCAGCCTTCATAATCGACCACATTGGTTACGCGAAGCATTTCTTGAAGCTGGGCATTGCTTTGATTTTGTAGGCTGTGCCAAATGGCCAATGTGTTGGTTTTGCGTTGTTCATCGTTTAAATAAGGCATCAGGCGGGTGCGAAAGATGATGCTAGACAATACTTGATTTTGTTGTAAAAAAGCTTGTGCCTGTAATTCGTAAAATTTAATTTTTTGATCCGCTGGGAGAGCGGTCGTGTCTCCGATGGGGCTTAGGAGTTTTAAAGCTTCTTGCGATTGATGTGTTTTAAGGCGATATTCTGCTCGCAATAGCGTTAATTGGGTTTGTTGCGTGGAGGATAACTCCGTCGTATTAATAGAAGTTAAAATATCATTAGCGGCTTTAATTTGTTGATCTTGTAATAGTCGATTTGCCGCATCTAATAAATGTTGTTGTCGCTCTTGACCGGTAGACATTTCGGCCATTTGCAAATATTGATTTGCTGAAATCTCAGCGCCTTGCGGGCGATAACCGGAGTGGGCGCAGGTAGACAGCAATAAACAAGACGTCGCTATTAAAAGAGAAAGAATTAATTTTTTCATAAAGATTATCTTAGTACAGAGAGTAGAAAGCTGTCTATGATCTGAATGAAAGAAAAATTTAGGAGTTGACGTAAGACGTGGGATCAGGAATGCCGGCTGCTTCAAAGCCTTGTCGACGAAAGGTGCAGCTATCGCAGTGTCCACACGCTAAACCGGCGTCAGTAGCGCTATAACAGGACAATGTTTGGGAATAATCAACGCCGAGTTGTGTGCCCAGACGAATAGTTTCGGCTTTGCTTAAATGGCTTAAAGGAGCGTGAATGTGGCAGTGTTTTCCTTCAACGCCGGCTTTGGTGGCGATAGTAGCGAGTTTTTCAAAGGCATGAATAAATTCGGGGCGGCAATCGGGATAGCCTGAATAATCAATGGCGCTTATGCCGATAAAAATATCCTGAGCTTGAAGAATTTCCGCCCATCCTAACGCAATGGCTAAAAAAATAGTATTGCGCGCGGGTACGTACGTGAGAGGGATATCGTGGCTGCCGCTGTAATGAGGGACCGGGAGGGTGGAATCGGTTAACGCAGAACCGCCTAACGCGCCAATGCCTAAGTGAATAATGCGATGTTCTTTAGCCTGCAGCAGGCTAGCGACTCGTTTTGCAGCTTGTAACTCGGCGCGATGACGCTGGCCATAATCAAAACTCAATGCATAACACTCAAAGCCCTCGTGTTGGGCTTTGGCCAGGACGGTAGCGGAATCTAATCCGCCGGAGACAAGAACAATGGCTTTTTTAGGGGGCATGGCGAGGGAGTATATCAGAAATGTGAATTGAGAAGAGCGAAGATCCGTGGGAATGCGCGCGCCTCTGCAAACCTTCCCCGTAGGGGCAGACCGTGGTCTGCCCTTAATCTTGCGCGGTATTTTTGAGTAGATTGTGGTTTGTCCTTAATTTTGCGGGGTGTTCTTGGGCAGACCACGGTCTGCCCCTACGGGGAGGGAGGAAGTTCTTGTAGGGGGGCTAGGAAGCGGTAGGACGTGGGGGTTGCAGACGGAGGAGAGTTTCACGACAGGCTTCCAGTTCGGCTTTTAAGCGAGCATTTTCAGCAACGAGCGCTTCTTTTTCGGTAGTGACGGTTTGATGGGCTTCTGCGAGTTCATCATTTTCTTCTTCCATCGTTTTTATTTGCCGCTCTTGAAGAGTGATTCGCGCATGAAGAACAGACAGTGTTTCATCCACTTCCTCTGTCACGGCTGGGGTGATATCCCTTCTTTGACTGTATTCTGCTAACGCGCGCAGCCGTTGGTTTTCGCGCTCGAGCTGTTGAATACGAATTTTGGCTTCTTGATAAGTGGTTTTTAATACATCCATAAGACTGTATTTGCCTTGCCTTACTATTTTTATTAAATAGACTCGGAATTTATACCCTTGGCTTAACCAAAAGAAAGGCGTGAGCCAGCCGTAGTAAAGCGTGTGGTTAAGTACCTGATAAATTTTAACGAGCAAATCTAAACATTCCGGCGTACTGCGAACAGCAGCAAGCAGGATGTGGATGGATTTTTTAACCTCCGAAGATAAAAGATCCGTTTTTCGGTCGGCATCGTAATGCTCGGCACGAAAGTTTTCGATGAGGTCGGTTAATTCTTGTTGTAATGTTTCGAGTAATGTCATCGTATTTTTTCTCCCTCGAGAGTTAAGTGGTTAACGTGGCAGAAGGAGGTAAAGCGGCAGCAGCTTGCTTTTCGGAGATAGAGGCTACGGCTTGAAATAATCGAGCAAAACTGGTTCCGACTGTAGCGGGTGCCTCGCTATAAATAATAGCTTTTCGATGTTGATTGCATCGTCTTTGTAATCGTTGAAATTGAGTCGGGCTATCTGCTTGTTTACGAAGCTGTGCAATTTGTTGCACTAAATGACTGATGTGTTTCACCTCGAG
>DATDVD010000066.1:0-4091 GCA_035290065.1 Coxiellaceae bacterium
TGATCGAGCTATCAGCCATATTATTCATCAGGTATGCGCGACGGGTGAGCGAGAAATTCCGTCCTATGAAGTGGGTGAAAAGGTGATGGAAGAATTACGAAAATTAGACCAAGTGGCCTATGTGCGTTTTGCTTCGGTCTATCGTGCTTTTCAAGATATCAACGAATTTCAAAAAGAAATTCATAAATTACTGAGTGCTTCTCACGATGAAAAAACTGAATCGCGCTGAACGCCGCCGCAATGCGCGGCGTTTTGCATTGCAAGCCATTTATGAATGGGAAATCAGCCAGAATGCTCCGGATGAAGTGTTGTTGCACGTGTATGAAGAAAATGATTTTTCAGAAACGGATTTAGAGCATTTTAATCGTATTTTTCGCGGTGTGGTTAACCAAGTGGATGCAATTGATGATGCCCTGCAGGTGCATTGTGATCGTCCGTTAACAGAATTAAATCCTATTGAGTTAGCTATTTTGCGTTTAGCGGGGTTTGAATTGTTGTATTGCAAAGATATTCCTCCTAAAGCGGTGGTGAATGAGGCGATTGAAATTACGAAGGAGTATGGTTCTCAGCAGGGTTTTAAATATGTGAATGCTGTGTTGGATTCATTGAAAGGAGCCGTTTAGCGGAAGTTCTAGGGGGAGCTTCTGTTTAGGCCTTTAGGATTTTTAATTCGTTGCCTGTAAGCGTGGGAGCATTAGAAGCCTTTTTTTGCACCTCGCCGCAAAAAATCATTTTCTTTTTTAAGGTACCCAGTCATAATAATTTTATGAATTCACGTGTTGCTCGTATCTTTAAAGACCCGGTTGCATTTATTGCGTCTTGTTTTGGCTTAGGGCTATTGCCTTGGGCGCCTGGGACATGGGGAAGTTTGGCGGGGGGTGTTTTTTATATTGGGCTTTCGTATCTACATTTGCCAGTTTATGCGACGGTAACGCTCGGGGTGATAATTCTTTCTATAATTACTTGCGATATCACTTCAAAAAAATGGGGGGAGAAAGATCCTCCGGAGTTGGTGAGCGATGAAGTGGCAGGAATGTTGGTAACGATGATCGGGATTTCATTTACATGGCTCAATTTATTAATCGGTTTTGCGTTGTTTCGATTATTTGATATTTGGAAACCGTGGCCGATCTCCTATTGTGATGAACACGTGCACGGTGGCGTAGGGATTGTACTAGATGATGTAGTGGCCGGCATAGTGAGTTGTGTGCTGCTACACCTCCTTCTACGAACTTTCTAATAACCCCTCTTAATGTTGTAGGGGCAGACCGTGGTCTGCCCAAGAACGCAGCACAAGATTTTAATATTGCACGGAGGGCAGAGCACGCTGGCCCCTACGGAAGAGGGTCATTATCGGTCATTTAAAGTAACCACATCGCGCTTCTTCTCACCGATATATAATTGCCGCGGGCGACAAAGACGTTGGCTGGGGTCGCGGATCATTTCAACCCAATTAGAAATCCAACCGACCGTTCTAGCCAAAGCAAAAATTACAGTAAACATATTATCCGGAATACCAATCGCACTTTGCGTAATACCCGAATAAAAATCCACATTAGGATATAATTTTTTCTCGACAAAATAGGGATCTTCCAAGGCAATTTTTTCCAACTTCATCGCTAATTTAAATAGAGGATCGTCTTTTTTCCCTACAGCTTCCAATACCTCGTGACACGTTTCACGCATAATTTTTGCGCGGGGATCGTAATTTTTATAAACGCGATGGCCAAATCCCATTAACCGGAAGGAATCATCCGGATCTTTGGCACGTTTAATGTAGTGATTAATCTTAGATTCATCCCCAATTTCTTTCAGCATATTCAACGCTGCTTCATTTGCCCCGCCGTGAGCCGGGCCCCACAAAGCGGTAATACCTGAGGCAATGCACGCAAAAGGATTGGCACCTGTAGAGCCTGCCATGCGCACCGTTGATGTAGAGGCATTTTGCTCGTGATCCGCGTGTAAGGTGAAAATAGTATCCATCGCCTTCACTAAAATCGGATTGGGTTTATCTTCATGGTGGGGACGCGAGAATATCATGTGCAAGAAGTTTTCAGCATAATTCATAGTGGGCTGAGGATGCACAAACGGTTCACCAATAGAATATTTATAACACATGGCCGCAATCGTCGGCATTTTTGCAATCAAGCGAGTAGCAAATAAATCTTGATTTTTTTCGTCTTTATAATCTAGATGATCGTGATAGAAAGCCGATAGCGCGCCTACTACTCCCACCATAATCGCCATGGGGTGCGCGTCGCGACGAAATCCATTAAAAAAGTGCGTCATTTGATCATGAATCATGCTATGGGATTTGATCGTTTGCATAAAATCGGCTTTTTGATGCTGATCGGGTAGTTCCCCTTTAAGCAATAAATAGCAAATTTCCATGTAATCGCAGGATTCTGCCAGTTGTTCAATGGGATACCCTCGGTGGAGCAGTATGCCTTTATCCCCATCGATAAAGGTGATTTTGGAGGCACAAGATGCTGTGGCATAAAAGCCTGGATCTAAGGAAAATACCCCTTTTTCTCCCAGAGCCTTAATCTCGATCACATCGTTGCCGAGTGTACCGGAGCGAAGAGGCAGTTCCAGTGTGTTTCCTTTAACCGTTAATGTTGCGTTATCACTCATTTTCCTCGCCTATTTTTATCTAAATCGCGTTACTCTAGCATACACAATTCTTTTCTACCACCCATCACGACTGAGTTGCGCCGTGGAACACATGCCGCTATAATCGCACCGTAATTAAGGCATTATTCATGAAAAATCAAAGACCTGTTAATTTAGACCTCACGAAATTCCATTTTCCCATTACAGCGATTCTCTCCATCCTGCACCGAATCTCAGGGGTTGTGCTATTTTTGTTCTCCCCTTATCTTTTATATATGCTGCAGGAAACAATTGCCTCTCAATCGCGTTTTGAAGATTTAGCCGCACACTTAAACCAGCCGGTGATGAAAATAGGGGTGTGGGTGTTTCTAGGGGCTTTAAGTCTTCACGTCGTGGCCGGCCTTCGCCATTTGATGATGGATATGGGGTTGGGTGAATCGCTGCAAACGGCCAGAGCTTCCAGCCGTTGGACACTGGTTATTTTTGTTGTGCTCCTTATTTTAGCAGGGGTATGGTTATGGTAATGCGAGCCTCTCGTCGAGGATTAGCAGAATGGTTATTTCAGCGCATCAGTGCAGTGTTGTTGTTGGGTTATAGCGCCTTTATCGTCGGTTTTATGCTAACCCATCCTCATATTAATTTTTATGATTGGGAATTGCTATTTTCTTGCTTATTTGTGCAAATTACTACGTATGTCGTTATCATTGCCTTAGTAGGACATATTTGGATTGGGATTTGGACGGTTTTAACCGATTATATGAAATGTGCGTGGGGTCGGTTGATACTGGAAATTCTATTGGCCCTGTTATTGCTCGGTTACCTGATTTGGGGAGCGAAAATAGTATGGGCATGAACAACATTCCTGTTCAAGAATTTGATGTCGTCATTGTGGGGTCAGGTGGGGCGGGACAACGAGCGGCACTTCAATTAGCCCAATCGAACTATAAAGTCGCGGTGTTGTGCAAAGTATTTCCGACACGTGCGCATACGGTATCGGCACAAGGCGGTATTGCTGCAAGTCTGGGGAATGTGGACTCTGATCATTGGCAGTGGCATATGTACGATACCGTCCGGGGATCAGACTATCTTGGCGATCAAGATGCCATTCAATATATGTGCCAAGAGGCCAATGCGGCTGTCTATGAATTAGAACATTATGGCATGCCATTTTCTCGCTTAGACGACGGACGCATTTATCAACGCGCTTTTGGGGGTCATACACGTCATTTTGGAAAAGAAATGGCGCATCGCACCTGTGCGGTGGCTGATCGAACAGGCCATGCGATTATTCATACGTTGTTTCAAAAAAATGTTGAAGCTAAAACTAATTTTTATAGCGAATGGTTTGCTCTGGATTTAGTCAAAGGTGACACGGGTCGTATTGCAGGTGTTATTGCGCTGAATATGGCAAACAGTGAAATTGTTTTTTTTAAAGCGCGAGCAGTCGTGTTAGCGACGGGCGGCGGGGGTCGTTTATA
>DATDVD010000067.1:0-6883 GCA_035290065.1 Coxiellaceae bacterium
AAAAGAAAAACGAGCCTCTGTGTTTGGTGAATCCTGAAATTTTAGAAAAAAGTGGTGAATTGTTTGAAACAGAAGGGTGTTTATCCGTGCCCGGCGATACCTTTGCCCGTGTTAAACGTGCGAAATACGTCAAATGCAAAGCGCAAGATCGCCATGGAAAATCCATTATTATTGAAAACGATGGTGGCTATTTATCTCGCTGCATTCAACACGAAATTGATCACTTAAATGGTACCTTATTTATCGATTACCTCTCTCCTCTCAAACGCCGCCGCTTGGATAAGCGGTTAGAAAAAATGGCTAAAGAAGGCGTTTCGCGCGCTTAATAAACCTGGCGGATTTTCTTCCTTTTAACACGGAAACTATTGCCTTCCGAGCTCTTCCGTGTTACTTTCCTAGCTATAAAACGGAAAGGGCACCCATGATAGAGAAGCTCATCAACAAAAATGAAGGTAAAACCTTAGAATTTAAAAAAACCGTTGATTCCAAGAGCCTAGTAAAAACCGTAGTCGCATTTGCTAATACAGCCGGGGGATCTATAGTAATAGGGTTGGAGGACGGCACAAAATCCATTGTAGGGGTTGAGAATGTCCTAGAACAAGAGGAGCGTATTGCCAGCCTTATCGCAGACACCATTAAACCATTGCTTATTCCTGACATAGAAATTACATCCTATCGAGAACGCGCTTTGATTATAATCAAGGTTCCTCATACCGTCGGGTCCGAACCCTACCATATTTTAGCAAACGGGCAAAAAGTTGTTTATATACGGATGGGCTCAACCAATCGAAAAGCAGATATTGAAACTCTAGAAGCCTTGTATCGACTTTCTAAACATCTTTCCTATGATGAATTACCTTGCATTGGAGCTTCTTCTGAAGAAATTGACAGTAAATTTATTAGCGAAAAATTCATAGCTATAAACCGCCCTATTAATAAAAAACAATACGTGGGTTTTGGAATTTTTAAAGAGCATTTTGGAAAACAGTATCCAACTCATGCTGGTATTTTATTATTTGGGAAAGAGCGACCACGTTGGTTTCCAGATAGTATTATTCGATGTGTTAAGTACGAAGGAACGGACCGCACGTATATTATCGATCAATTAGAAATTGAATCCAATCTCATAATTTCTATTGAGGAAATTATTAATTTTATAAAAAAACATTCTAAAGTTTCTGCCATCATTGGAGAAACAGTTCGTCGAGATCTTCCAGAGTATTCGCCCATTGCTTTAAGAGAGATAGTAATTAATGCCATTCTGCATGCAGATTACTCTTTAAAAGGATCTTCTATTCAAGTGGCAATTTTTTCCGATCGATTGGAAATCACCAATCCCGGCGCTCTACCTTTCGGACAAACTTTAGATTCAGCATTATCAGGCATTTCTCGTTTACGCAACAGGACTATGGGCCGACTTTTACAACAGCTAAAGTTAGTTGAGAGGCTTGGTTCTGGCTTACAACGTGTTTTAAGTATCTATCGAGATACTAGAACTCGTACTCCTTTATTCGAAGAAAAAGATAACCATTTTAGAGTTTCTTTATTTCCTTACACACAAGAGAAATCTAATTTAACGCTGGAAGAAAGAAAACTAGCCGCTTTATTGTATGTGAAAGAAAAAGCAGGCACCAAGGAAATATCAAAACATTGGGAAGTGACAGACAGAACTGCAAGAACATGGTTGGCTAAAATGTCTAATAAAGGGGTTATTCAGAGAATGGCTACCTCAGAAAAAGATCCTAATGCTGTTTTTATTTTAACACATCACAATGCCGAAGTTGAAAATGCAATTATGCTCTGGAAGAATAGTATTGAAAATTTCTTTAAATCTAAGAAAGAATCAAAAACCGAGTTTGTTGTAGCCTCGAAAAAATTTAAATTTTGCCTTGAATGTTCTCGATATGAAAACAAAAATTCTTTCCCAAGAAAGAGATATAATGTAGCCATTTTTAGAGACGACTTGAGTACTGTAAGAATCGAAAGAAAATATAATGAATTTGAAAAGAATAATATTGATTCTTTAATTATTGGATTAATGGAAGAATTCCTTTGTGATTTAAATTAAACTATTACGGGTGAAATTATGTCTTTACGCATCGTTTTCGCTGGCAGTACGGCATTTTCTGTGCCGGTGTTGGAAAAATTATGGCAATCTGAGCACGACGTGGTGGCTATTTATACGCGGGCGGATAAGCCTGCGGGACGAGGGCGGCTATTAGCGGAAACACCGGTTAAACACTTTGCGCGTTCACTCACTATTCCCATTGTTCAACCAGAAACCTTTAAAGATACGGGGGCTCAATTAGCATTAAAAGCCTTTAAACCAGAGGTGATGGTGGTGGTTGCCTATGGATTAATTTTGCCGCAAGCGGTGTTGGATATTCCACGTTTGGGATGCATCAATATTCATCCCTCTCGTCTTCCTAAATGGCGAGGTGCCGCACCCGTGATTCGCACGATTGAAGCCGGTGAAAATCAAACGGCAGTGACGATTATGGCGCTGAATGCCAAAATGGATGCGGGGGATATTTTATCGCAAGTGGAAACGAACATTGGTGAAACGGAAACTGCCGATCATTTAACCACTCGATTATTTCAATTAGGCGCAGAGGCGTTGTTGCCTGTGTTAACCGATTTAGAACAGCACCGCGCCGTTCGCATTGCTCAAAATGATCAAGAGGCCACGCATGCTGCCATGGTTTCAAAAGCGGAAGCGGAAATAAATTGGCAAGAAAGTGCGACTACGCTTGCCAATAAAGTGCGAGCATTTCACTCTGTTCCCGTAGCGTTCACACAGTTTCAAGGAAATCCCTTGCGCATCTGGGAAGCCATAGCGTTGAATCAAACCCCGCGCTATGCGCCTGGTGTGATTGAGCACGCTTCTAAAGAAGGGGTAGAGGTGGCCTGTGGCCAGGGGATTTTGCGTTTATTAACCGTGCAATTGCCAGGTAAAAAACCTATTGCAGCCACTGCTTATTGGCATGCTCATCGCCTTTATCTGGTACCGGGGCAACAGGCTCTTGGGTAATAGCTGGCACTAAATTCTCAATTAAGTTTGACGTTTCTTTTCCATCCGCGTGTAACAGGCTCTCTGCTACAGCTTCTGCAAATTGTTGATGGGCTTTAGCGGTAGGGTGCATTTGATCCCAGAAAAAATAATCATCGGGGTTTTCGCACACACTGCCCATTATTTTATCGTATTTTCCTTCATTATTGTAACAAAGAGAGGATAAGGACATAGGAAATTTATCTTTATTTTGTTGAATAAATAAATTGGTATCTACTACAAATAAATGCAAATTAGGCGTCGATGCTTGCAAATGTTCTAATGAAATTTCGTATTCATTATTAAAATATTTCACTAATTGTTGTAACTCTTTGCGTTGGTGGGGTGGCAGGGCTTGATGCGCCAGTGGCGTCAAACTGACATCGGGCATTAACGGTAATAGAAAATAACGCGCACCTTTTTCGTGCAATAGATCAATATTGCGTATCGTTTCTTGCACCACAGTGCGCGTACATTGAAAAGGGTCTTTTAAACAAACAGAGTCCATCAAGTCATTCGAGCCATCCCACAGCACAACCAACGTCGTATTCCAATCCAAAGTGGGCGCTTGTGTGATAAATTCGTTCACTTCTTCGTTGAGTGTTCGCGTTTGAACGCCAGGGCCCACATGTCCTTTTAAAACAGTCGAATCGCCAAAGGCGTAATTTTTCCATCGCGACGTGACCGCTTCGTCTGGGTTAGTCATCGGGTTGTCAATCAACTGACTTTGATAGGCCAAGTCTTCAATCCATAGAGGACCATTGGAATACCGGCCATTCCAATAGGGAGGTGAAACGGGTTGATGATACTGTTTAAATTTATTGCCGGTATCGGAGAGACTATCCCCAAAAATCACCAGGCTTTTTGGAGCCCACGCCCAGGCGGGAAATGCGCTGAATAATAAACCCAAGAGGCATAATTTTAAGCAAGCTATCATAGAAGAATTCCCTTTTAAATATCGCGGCATTTTAGCATAGCCTCTCTAAAACTGGTAGAATACCGCTCATTATGTTGATTATTTTAGATCGCGACGGTGTGATTAATGAAGATTCGTTGGAGTACATTAAATCCTTGGACGAATGGATTCCTATTCCTGGGGCATTAGAAGCTATCAGTCGTTTAAAAAAAGCGGGGCATCGTGTAGTCGTGGCTACCAATCAATCAGGGATAGCCCGTGGTTATTTATCCGATGAAACGCTTCACGCCATGCACGAGAAAATGAAAGGCGAATTGAATCGCTACGGTGCTACATTGGACGGTATTTATTATTGCCCTCATCACCCGGACGATCATTGTGCCTGTCGAAAACCAAAGCCCGGAATGTTACGTCAAATTGCTCAAGATTTTTCGGAGGATTTAACGCAAGCGGTGGTGGTAGGGGATAGTTTACGCGATATCGAAGCAGGATTAGCCTGTGGATGTGCCGTGGTGTTGGTGAAAACGGGAAAGGGGAAAGAAACGGTCAGTAACTATGCAGGAAAATTAACCGGTGTTTCTGTCTATGAGAATTTAGCCGAGTTTGCTACGTCATTGATAAAAACTAATCTGAATTGAGGCGAGTCGAAAATCCAGGCTCTATACTAAACTGTGGGATATACTGCTTTATCCCTGTAGGGGCAGAGCGTGCTCTGCCCGAGCGGAACTTGAATCTTGTGCGACGTTCTTGGGCAGACCACGGTCTGCCCCTACCTTTTAGGGGCGTTTTTGAACAGATCCTGTTCTGTTCCCTAATTAACGTAGGGGCAGAGCGTGCTCTGCCCTCCGTACAACATTGAAATCTTGCGCTGCATTTCAGGGCAGACTTTGGCTGCCCCTACGGAATTTAAATCTCGTGTGTTACTTTACGAACTCGAATGCGCATCACTTGAGCCGGACGAAGAGTGATTAATCCTCGATAAGGAAACGTTTTTTTCTTCCTTAGAAACTCAATATCAAATTCTCGCATCACCTGCGCAATAATGATTTGGGCTTGTACGTTGGCAAAAGCTTTACCGATACAGACATGGGGCCCTCCTCCAAAGGGAAAATAGGCATAATGCTCTTTTGGCTTATCACCCGATAAAAAACGCTCTGGTTTAAATTGTTCCGCCTCTGGCCAATAGCGCTCGTCTCGCTGAATGCTTAACGGGCAAAGTACCAACGTACTGCCCTTAGGAATACGATAGCCTATTATATTTTCGTCCTGCAATGTTTTTCGAAAAAAATTCCATACTACCGGATATAAACGCAATCCTTCCTCAAGGGACGCCTTTAAATAAGGCATTTCATTTAAAATCTCTGGCGTAAGCGAAGAATGATTTAAAAAAACAGCTTCACATTCCTCGCGCAATCGTTGCTTAGCCGAATCGTTTTGATTTAAGGAGAACCAAAACCACGCTAATGCCGCGCCAGTGGTCTCATGCCCGGTAGCCCAAAAGGTAATGATTTCGTCGACAATTTCTTTATTATCAAGAGAATTGCCTGCTTTATCTTTTAATGACAATAATACCGTTAAAAAATCCTCGGGCTGCTGGGCTAATTGCCGACGTTTTTGAAGAAATCGTTCTGCTTCTCGTCGAATACGAGAAACAGCGTACCAAAATCGAATATTCCCCGGCGTCGGCACCCAAGGGATTCGCCCGGTCATCAATAAACGGTGAGCCGAGCTAATCCATCGAATTCGTTTTTTCAGTTGAGGCACAGACACTGTTTCTGAAAACAAGGATCGGCACGTAATATCCATCATTAACTGAAGCATCTCATCTTCTAAATATAAATAACGTCCCGTTTGTTCTGATTTTCGCCAACGATTTAATAATATCTTCGTACACTCTTCCGTAATGCGCGCAATAGTAGGCAACAGATTTAATTTAAATCCTTGCTGCAAATTTAACCGTCGCTCTCGCCACGATTCATCCACATTGGTTAATAAGCCATGGCCTAAAATTTTTCCTAATTGCCGATACGGATATAGATCTTTAGTAAAATCCTGTTGCCGCGTCACTAAAATAGTATGCACGACGGAAGGATCCGAAATTAAAAAAACTCGCATCGGCGTGGGAAAACGGACAATCGGCCCATAGTGTCTAGCCATACCGATTAAACGATCCGGAAGGCTTTTTCCCAATTGGAAAAAGTGCCAAAAAGAAGGACGGGGTGGTTTTTTTTCTTTAGGCCGTTGGTAATTAACCCATTCCTTGAGCATTGTGATTCCTTACTCGTTGGCTTTTACAATAGCTTCGAATTCTTTTTCCGTATGCGGCCCTTTTAAGACAGTTTTAAAATGCCCTTCCGGGTCAATGATCAGTGTCATGGGCAAAACCGACACTTCTTCCAACCCCCATTTCTCGGAAGGGAAATGAGACAGCAAAGGGAAAGAGAGCGAATGCTTCTCGGCAAAGAGTTTTAATTGATCGGCATCTTCACCATCATAATTAACGCCCAATACGATGACTTTTTCCGGATAGCGTTGATACAAGCGATTTAAATCCGGTAATTCTTTTAAACACGGCTCACACCAACTCGCCCAATAATTAATCATCACCCATTTTCCGCGATAATGGTTTACGACAATGGGATGGCCTTGATAATCCACAGCATCGGGTGCACTCGAGCAGGCACTTAAATAGCCGGTGAAAATCAATATTCCTAAGAGAGAAAAAATTTTCATTTACAATAATGATCGACTAAAAGAACGACAAATACACCAAATAAATAGGTAATAGAATAATGAAACGTGCGCCATGCCCACCGTAAATCTTTGGAAATCCAAATCCGAGCCACATGATATAAAAAACCGATATTAAGCAGAGTAACACCGATGCAGTACAAAAGCCCTGTGGCCATAATGGCAAA
>DATDVD010000068.1:0-7723 GCA_035290065.1 Coxiellaceae bacterium
GACTAGAAAGTGAAGGATAAAAAGAGTGATAACCAGAGGAATCCAAAATAATAATCCCGCTAAAAAATAGCGGCGAATAATGATGAAAAGATGACTCATAAAAAATTTTCCTTATGCTTCGCCCATTTCCCTACCGTAGGGGCAGAGCGTGCTCTGCCCAAGAACGCAGTACAGGGTTTAGATTTCGGATGGGCAGACTTTGGCTGCCCGTACGGTAGGGAAATGGGCGAGGCATAAGGAAAATTTTTTATGAGTCATCTTTTCATCATTATTCGCCGCTATTTTTTAGCGGGATTATTATTTTGGATTCCTCTGGTTATCACTCTTTTTATCCTTCACTTTCTAGTCTCCTTATTAGATGGCTCCATTGCGTTATTGCCATACCAATACCAACCGGATCAATTTCTCTTTGGTATGCATATTCCAGGCCTTGGAATTATTTTTACCCTGGTATTAGTGTTAGTGACGGGATTGGTTATTACTAATATTTTGGGGCAAAAATTAATGCGCATCTGGGATCGATTGCTCTCGCGCATTCCAGTGGTTCGCACGATTTATTCCGCCGTAAAACAAGTGGTCGATGCGGTGATGTCGACGCAAGGCACCTCGTTTAAAAAAGTATTATTAGTGGAGTTTCCGCGCCAAGGCACGTGGAGCTTAGGTTTTCAAACCAACGATCATTTAAAAATGTCCGGCGATCAAGAAATGGTAGTGGTTTTTATTCCTACCACACCCAACCCCACTTCCGGATTTTTAATTTTTGTGCCTAAAAATCAAGTTAAAGAAGTCAACATCACCATTGAGCAAGCATTCAAATTAATTGTCTCATTAGGGGTGATCAAACCTGAGCAATTTTCCAACTTACCTTAAAAAAAGAGGGGTCCCGGAGGTGGAGGCGCTGATCTCCCCCCTTTTCCGTCAGATTCATGTTTAGAGGCCTCTTCTGATTCATCTTCGGATGCTTCCTCTAATAATCGAAGCTCTCCTATCTGTTCCCCTTTAAAGGTTAAGCGACAAAGATTGTGGTCTACTGTCAGCAGATGAAAGTGAGGGGCCTCATGCAATTTTAGTTTGCTAAAACGGGGGGCAGCGGCAAGCAAGTTCTGCAAATGTTCCGCTAACCTTTCGATGACGCCTACCTTCTCCCACGTGAGGCTTCCTCCCGATAGTTCAAAAATATCCGTCCCTCCTCTTGTTCCCGCCGCACCCGTAGGGCAATAAATATAGACAACAAACTCCCCCTTCCCTTCATCCCAGTAAAGCCCCAACGTTCCTCTGGGAATAGGAGGCACCGAATATTTACCGATTGAGAAAACTTCTCTCAGGACGGCGGTATCGGCAAAAACAACATCTCTTAGTAACTCTTCTCGAGTAAGCGGAACAATCGGAGAAGAATCCGTTCTACCAGGGAGTCTAGAGAGAATGTCCACCGCTCTCTGCGCGTTCAGCGCAGTAAAAGCAGAGGGCGGTGGTCCTTCTATTCCTAAATCCTGGGCTCGCGCTCTGCGCTCTGCAGGAGTTCCTCTTGCTCCTGTTCCTGCTCCTGCTGCTCCAGCTCCTCCAGCGGCAGCGCCTGCAGCTGCTTGAGCAAAAGGGGGTATTAAAAATGATGGTAGTGGAATGCGCGCAGCAGCAGGAGCTCTTGCTCCCGCAGCAGCAGCTTGAGCCAGAGGAGGTACTGAAACGCGCGTAGCAGCAGGGGCTCCTGCTCCCGCAGCGGCGGCAGCTTGAGCCGGAGGAGGCACTAAAAATAAGGGGGGGGCCAAAACGCGCGCAGCAGGAGCTATAGAAACTGCAGGAGCTGCAGGAACTACCGATCGGCTGGTTCTACCAGGAAGAACTATCGGGGCAGCAGCAAAAGCTAACGCTGCTTCTACTGCGGCATTAGCCGCAGCCATAGCTCTAGCCGCTCTTTCACGCGACCGTGTAATAGCTGTAGCCGTGGTTGAGTGCGTTCCAGCAGGTAAATAGGCATATTTTCCAACTTCGCTCGCGGAAACCCCCAGAAAATGAGCAGCCACCGCCTCAAAAACAGGAGCCGTGTCCGTTGCTCTAAACACCACCGCTGTCGGAAATTGACGGCCATCGATGATTTGGTACCATCGCCATTGGCCTTCTGTTTCGGCTTTAAAGACTTCTCTACAAAGGATTCTTCTATCCCCTCTAAAATATTCTAGATCCAGATACGTAACTCCCTCATGCTCCCTAATATGATAACAAAACCCACGATCATGCGTGATAAGGTAAGGAGGCTCCTTTATAGCTGGAGTGCTATACGTATACACGCCCCGAGCTTCTGCATAACGCCTGAATTGATTTAAAGAATCTAAAGAATACTCCGATCTATCCAAGGTGAAATCCATAGAATAAGCAGGCCGATCTGCTGCTTTTTCCTCTTCTCTCCACTCCTGTTCCAATGATCTTTCGCAACCCTCTTTTGCAAATCGAGCTCGTTTAAACTCCTCTTCAATAGAAAAGACATGCAAAGCCACGAGCTCCTGACTCGCCACTGCTTCCATAAAACGTTTTATTCCCGCAAAACTGCCATAAGCAAGACCGCGATCATATTCGTTTCGTCTTGTACTGGGTATTAATTCTAAAATTAATAGGCCATTTTCCAAAATTAAATGCCGACCCCCAACTTCCTGAAATTGATAAGGTCTAGGTAGGGGAGCACGAGGATCAAAGCTCAAAGATAAAGAAACCATTCCCCCCGTTTTAAAATTTATTTCTTGTGTAAGAAACGAAAAACCCATACATAGACCCCATTTTTTGATAAAAAGTAATCCATCCTACCACCCTTAGCTTAAATTAATCTTAATAGAACCCCTCGACCAATAAACGCTCGTAAGACATAACCACCCATCCTCCCGCTTTTGCTCTTGCTTCTACTCCTGCTCCTGCTCTTTGCTTCTGCTCCTGCTCTTGCTCTTGCTCCTGTAGGGGCAGACCGTGGTCTGCCCATCCGAAATCTAAACCCTGTGCGGCGTTCTTGGGCAGAGCACGCTCTGCCCCTACAGGGAGGGTCCAAGTATAACGTCACACCTTTGCCTATTTCCCCCCTCATCGTAGGGGCAGCCAAAGTCTGCCCAAAAACCGGCACAAGATTTACTATAAAGCACACACAGCATGAACCGCCCCCCCTACATTATTCCTCCTCCCCGCTTGGCATCGTTCTTAAAACCCGTTAAAGTAGCCACCCATGATGCGCACCCACCTCAGTAATCAAGTAAATGCTACTCTAGACGGTCAAACCATAAGTTTATGCGGCTGGGTTCACCGCCGCCGTGATCATGGCGGGCTTATTTTTATCGATTTAAGAGATCGAGAAGGGTTAGTTCAAATGGTATTCGACCCTGTCCATCAAACAACCTTTCAAACAGCAGAATCCGTGCGTAATGAATATGTTCTTCGAATCACAGGTGTTGTTCGAAAACGTCCTGCCGGAACGGTTAATCCTACGCTTGAAAGCGGCGAAGTCGAACTATTGGCCGAAAACGTAGAGATTCTTAACACCGCCCGCGCCCTTCCTTTTAACATTGATGAATACCAAGAAGTGGGTGAAGAAACGCGCTTAAAATATCGTTATCTGGATTTACGAAGGCCCGAAATGGCCTCGCGCTTACGCCTCCGTTCTGAAATGATTCATTTTTTACGTGCCTTTTTGGAAGAAAAAGGATTTATTGATGTAGAAACACCGATGCTAACCAAATCCACCCCCGAAGGGGCTCGTGATTATCTCGTACCCTCCCGCAATTTTCCCGGTGAATTTTATGCACTTCCTCAATCACCTCAAATCTTTAAACAATTATTAATGGTGGCGGGATTTGATCGTTATTACCAAGTGGTAAAATGTTTTCGTGATGAAGATTTACGCGCAGATCGGCAACCCGAATTTACTCAGCTCGATATTGAAATGTCGTTTATCACCGAAGAAGACATTATGCATTTAATGGAAACCATGATTCGGGCATTAATGAAACATATATTAGATCTTGATTTACCCAATCCTTTTCCGCGAATGACGCATCAAGAAGCGATGGAACGGTTTGGTAACGATCGTCCAGATTTGCGTAATCCGCTCGAAATGGTAGAAATCAGCGATGTGCTGAAAGACGTAGAATTCAAAGTTTTTCGAGAACCTGCTAATGACTCCAATGCTCGTGTGGTTGCGCTTCGTTTGCCGAAAGGAGCTACGTTATCCCGTAAAGACATCGATGATTACACTGCCTTTGTCACTAAATTTGGCGCAAAGGGATTGGCTTATATTAAAATAGAGCAAAAATCCCGTGGAAAAGAGGGATTACAATCCCCTATTTTAAAATTTTTACCCGATGCAGCGGTAGCAGAAATTTTACACCGAGTTCACGCGGAAGATGGCGATGTGATTTTCTTTGGGGCGGATACGCAAAAAATTGTTAATGATGCCATGGGTAATTTGCGGGATAAGCTCGCTAAAGATCGTAATTTATACACGTGTGCTTGGGCACCGTTATGGGTGACCGATTTTCCCATGTTTGGAAAAGGCGATAAAGGCGGTTGGGAAGCGATTCACCATCCTTTCACCGCCCCTCAAGTATCGAATGCTGAAACATTAAAAACGAATCCTGGTGCTGCTTTATCACGGGCGTACGACATGGTGTTAAATGGGAATGAAATCGGCGGTGGCTCGATTCGTATTCATCAAATGGCGCTGCAACAAACGTGTTTTGATATTTTGGGTATTTCTGAACAATCTGCTCAAGAAAAATTTGGCCATTTATTGCGCGCGTTGGAATTAGGTGCACCTCCGCACGGAGGAATTGCCTTTGGGGTAGATCGCTTAGCTATGTTAATCACCGGCGCTTCGTCTATTCGCGATGTGATTGCTTTTCCTAAAACACAAACGGCCTCCTGCCCGCTAACCCAAGCACCGTCTGTCGTTGACGAAGCTCAATTAAAAGAACTCGGCATTCGCGTAGCTCCCAAATCAAAAAATTAATGCAGCCTGGATTGAAATCCTGCTTATATATTAAACCGTAGGGGCAGACCGTGGTCTGCCCAGAAACGTAGCACCCAGTTTATTATTGGGCAACGGACGGGCAGACCACGGTCTGCCCCTACAATTTATATAACCTAATTTTAAGCCTCTCTTAAGATTCTCCTGCTTATCTCGAAAAATTTTGTCTCTTTTCCTCTCGTAATTGATCATATTCATGGGGCTGCAGTTTAAGTTTGATATAATAATGACCAAAACTACTTCTACTTAAGGTACTCTTTTATGCCCACTCCTCAATTCATTGGCTTTAAATCGGCATTTTGTTCAAAGCTAGGAATAAATCCCAGCGATGCCGACTGGGAAGGCAAGCTGGAAGAACGAATTGCCAGCTATAGACGCGGAAGCCAGCCTTTTCTTCACCAATTCAAAGAAATAATCGCCCGTGATTATTCTCCCACGGAAGCAGAACGTTCAGAATTACAGCAATTTTTAGCTAACAATTATCCGGATGTACTTCCCCTTTTCACGGCACTTTTAGAAACATTCCCGCTGCCGGCTGATTCAACCCCTGCAGCGGCACCTACCGAATCATTAGAAGCTTTTGTTGAGCGAACATTACGGGAAGAAAAAAGAGATAATGAAGGGTTTTTCGATACCATTACCGAAGAACTCATGTTATTGCCTGTTATCGTAAATCCCAGTGGCACGATGTATGATATATTGACGCTGGTAATGCACTGTAATCCTGATGAACCACGAGATCCTAACACCCGCGATCTCATTACCGGTTATAGTTTCGATAGAAAACAATATAACCTATTAGAAGCTTGGTTCAGATCAAAATCCTCTGATCGATTAGCTGAATGGCACAGAAAACGCGAGGCGGAAAATCTCCCCACTCCCACTGATTTATATAATGCCCTACGAGAGGGCAAAAGCTTATCTACTCTTATAAATGAAATTCGAGCACGAAGAGCGGCTGCAGAAAGTGCCAGAGGAGCGGCTACCACCGCTCGTTCCGCTTCCCCACGCGACATGAGTGGTGGAGCGGCTGCGGCTGCAGAAAATACGGGTGATGGGGCTGGCAGAAGAATCCCTGGCTTGGGAAAGGACGGTGGGGGAGCTGGAGGAGCTGGAGGAAGCGGCGGCGGTAGCGAAGGGGCATGGGCAACCACCGTTGGTGCGCCTCTTAGAATGCCCCCCGCTTCTGCTCCAAGAGCCACAGAAGAATTCACCTCCATACCTGTCGGAGCAGCGGGAGGAAGTGCCACCGCCCTGATCGTTTCACCGCCTTTGGCCTTATCCGAAGAAGGATTGGCGTTCAAAGAAGCATTACAAAAAAAAATGTCACAAGGAAGAGGAACAATAGAGGATTTTGCCTCTCTCGGTTTAACAGATGAACGGCTAGCCCGTCTTTATACTGCCTTCGCCTTGTATCTCACCGAGGCGCCCCGTGGACTCCCCCTGCCAGTTTTTATTGATTCCTTAGCCACACTGCTTAGGAATCCGGATATCCTGACCGTGCTTAACTTCAACCCTGATTACATTTTTGGATTAATGGGTGTTATAGAAAATACATTCAACGAAGAACTTTATCAGTGGTTTAACAACCGAATCATGCCGGCCGAAGGGGGCCGTTCTTCTTCTCGTCGTTGGACGCTACAAATAGAAAATCTCGCTATACATCTGGCAGATTTCTTAAGACGTTACCAACCGCTATTGAATCGCTTAACAGACGCCGATCAAGCTCGTTTTTTACAGGCCGTGCTTCATATCGATTTAAGTAATTCACAAAGAGAATTTATAGACAATGATGAATCCAGCGACTTTCCTAGAACACGAACAACTCATTTTTCAACAGGTCGTTCTCGTCTAGCTGACAGAAGAGTGCTGGAGAATCCCTCTGAACCCAGTGGCTTTCCTAGAATATGGACAACTCGCTTTTCAGCGGGTCGTTCTCGTTTAACTGACAGAAGAACGCTGGAAAACACTGAGATAAAAAGACGCCTCCACTGTTTGGCTGGCAGGATTCAGACATTTGAAAGGGCGATTGAACGAGATGCACTCGAATTTACGGCTAGTTTTTCAAGCTTTGAATATCCCGAGGTTACAACCTGTTACCAAAAAGGATGGATAAAACTTACTTTTCCTAATTTTATTTTTAGAAGTTTGAGACACTCTTTCTATTATGGAGAGTTTTTTGATTCCAAATTTAAAGGCAGAATGTTTAATGTTAAATGCGTGGATTTAGTTATAAAAATCAGGCAAATCACTACGTGCCCTCTCCTACGAGGCCTTCTTGACCTGACACTGAATCTTGAACAACCCTTACCCAGTGAATCTCCTGAACAGTACTTCTGTCGAGTGACCCGTGAGCGGGCTAAATTCGAGTTTGTAGTAGAAGCTTCTGTGGAGAATGTTCCGCAACGTATACAGGCATTAGCAATCCTAAATTGGCTGAGCGTGTTTAAAGCCAGTCTTTTAGCTCAATTAGAGAGCCATCCTGAGTTACAAGATTCCCAAGGGATTCGAGATTTGAAACAACTGTGGGAAAACCGCACAGGTCCTCATGCCAATAATTTTGAGTTTGAAAGAACGTTTGATACTGCTGTAAAAGGTGAAGACTTGGAACGTTCTATTTTGTCTACCTTCGCCGCGATTAGAAAAATACTGATTGATCGCAAAAATGATAAGCGGGGCACAGAAGGCCTCTTGTGTACATTAGGTGTAGTAAAACGTTCCGAG
>DATDVD010000069.1:0-3985 GCA_035290065.1 Coxiellaceae bacterium
TGGATGAATGGCAATATCGGCATAGCGCCACGTGGGGGCAAGGGGTGTAATAGGCTCACAGGTGGTTTCGGTTTGGCGATAAAGACGTTGGTCTTTCTCGTTTACAAAATAAATTACCCCGCCGGCCACCGTATAATCACCCCCACCGTACTCGTGCACGCGGCTTCGAACGCTAAACATCGGTGGGGTAAGGGTAGAAATCGTGCCGTCCCGCCACGCGCAAATCACTTGTCGTCCGCCTTCGTGGGGACGTTGTTCTAGCCAATAAAGACGTTCCTGATCACTGTGCAATTGGCCCAAACGTCCGCCTACCGAGGCTGCTAATTTCGCGCTAATAGGAGAAGACCAAAAACCATAGGGTTGAGTGGATATCATGGACTTAGTATATCATACTAGAGCCAGAGGGATTTTTTAAAGGGAGACGGTTATGACAGACAGAAAATTACACGGAAGCCAAGATGTGGTGCGATCACTGACAGTGATTGTGCCCGCCATTTTTCTCACGGGTTATTATAATGAGGCGCCTACGTTGGCGTTGTTAAGTGTATTTTCAGCGTGGGTAGTAGCCATGATCGTGAATCGATTTTTTCCGATACGATTTATTTTTGTGCACACGCTGGTGATTACGTTGGTGTATGCCGCGTTTTTTACTGTGTGGCGCTCGCTCGCAGACGCAATGACTTCTACGTCCCCCACTTTTTTAAAAGCGGTAATGATGGGATTTATAGAGTGGAAAAGAGATTATGGTATTCTACTGGTAGTATGGTTATTATATACTTTGTTAGATTATATCGCTGTAAAAGCCATTTTTTGGCATTGCAATAGAACTCATATTTCATCGTGAGAAGGACCTCTCAATAGGGGAGGTGCAATATGCCTTATACCCGTCTCGAAGATCTACCGGATTCTGTTAAACAGGTATTGCCCAAACACGCGCAAGAAATTTACAAAGGTGCGTTTAAGGGTGGCTATAAAGAATACAGCAATGAACAATCCGCCCACCGCGTCGCCTGGGCCGCGGTAAAAAAAGAATACAAAAAAGATGAATCCAGTGGTAAATGGAAAAAGAAATAACCCTACACCCCCTCTACCATTGCCTCCCTATTCCCCGTAGGGGCAGACCGTGGTCTGCCCGGGAACGTCGTATTAAATCCGGGAACGCTGCATTAAATTTCGGATGGGCAGACCACGGTCTGCCCCTACGATGAGGGGGAATAAGCAAAGGGTGATGTTATGCTTGGACCCTCCCTGTAGGGGCAGACCGTGGTCTGCCCGAGAATGTAGCACAGGGTTTAGATTTCGGATGAGGCAGACCACGGTCTGCCCCTACGGGTTATTGGAATGCATCTTGGTGTTTATAAATAAGCACTAACGCTAGCGCTAACATAGCCACTTCTAAATAAAATAAATGAGAAATAGCCATAAAACGGCTGCTCACATCAATCAGGGTATACACGATCACAATCATAATTCCTGACAGCGTATTAAAACTCCCTTGCACCCGTCCCTGATACGCAAAATCCGTATGTTTTTGCGCTTCCGTCATCATTAAAGGCCAAACTGCCAAGCAAAATCCAATCACCACTTGAATAATGTTCAAATGCCACAACGAACGATCTACACTAAAAATCAAAAACCCTATTATCATGATAATCAGAAGCGCTTTTAAGCATGCGATTAATCCCCATCGTTCTGCTAATGATGGAATACTTAAACCTCCTGCAATAACGCCGGCTGAGAGCATCATGGTCAATGCACTAAATTGTTTAGAATCCGCGTGCAAAACCAGTTTTGCAAACGGTAATACCACCGCAGGTGTAATCATATACGTCACCATTACTAAAATTTGCACCGTATAGATCACTAAAATATTTTTTTTCTTCAGCATATAAACAAGACCTTGCCCTAATTCTTGACCAATCACTTTGGGGTTCAAGGAACGAGGAGGGACTTCGAGTTTTTTCTGATACGGCATTTTTAAAAGACACAAGGCGCCTATTAAAAAACACACGCCGCCCGCGAGTAATGCGCCTTGGGCTCTTAAAAAAATAATTAATAACCCACAAACTGCTATACCCACGATATTGCCGACTTCGTAAATAATATCGATGGTGGCATTGGCGAGTAATAAATCGTTTTCTTCTACTATTTCACGAATAATCGCGATAATTGCCGGGAAAATAAAAGCAAATAGGGCGCCTTGAATGTAGGCGATTAGGTAAATAAGCGTAGGACTAAAGGCCCAATAGCTGATCGCGCCTAGCACTAGCATACAAACGCTTCGAAGGCATTCGCTGGTGAATAAGCACGCACGACGTGAATACCGATCGACGATTACGCCCGCAAAGGGGCTAATAATTAAATTCGGTAACCAAAAACCGATCATAATATTGACCATGCCATGAATTTGATTGGTTTCAGAGATCATCAACCAACTCATCGCCAAGAAATTAAGGCCGTTGGCAAACAGCACAAAAAAGCAACTTAAGGCGTACCAAAAGAAGGCTTTATTTTGAAATAATCGACGACGCTCGTGTAACCAACCCATAATTTTATCCTCAAAAAGGGGGAATTAATCATACGCGCCTACCTAAAAAATACAAGGGAATGAGAGGAGTTATAGGCGAGGCGTGGTTAGCAGCAGCAAGCGGTCAATCGCGGACAGTAGGTAGCCTGGATTTTCGGTTCGCTTCAATCCAGGCTACCTATTACCCACTGCTTCGTTCAGCTCAATTCAAACTAGTAGGGCCTAGGAGACAGTGAGGGGAAGGAGCTCCCTGGTTTAGGGTTGGCACGTTCGTCTGCTTCAACTCCGGGAGCTATTTCTGCAGTTTCACCTGGAGCAGCACTTAGAGCAACACCTATTTCGGCGCCTGGGTGACTTTCGCCTGCGACCGTTCCTGTTCTTGCTTCTGCACTCACTTCTTCTCTCGCCCCTGTTCCCGCTCCTGCCCCCGCTCCTGCCCCTGCCCCTCTAGGAATGGCGGCAATGGCCGCGCTTTGGGGGGATTGGTCTCCTATTCCGCGATAAGTAAGCGCTGCTAATCGGTGGTTGAGAACTGACAAATCAAGAGAAGTGTAAAGAGAGAGGGCATCTGTGAGATGGAGGCGTAGCCATAATAAAAATTGCTCTACCATAAACAAATCAGGAATAAACCTTTTTCCTGCCATCAATTGAAAATGAAGCTCGTTATCTCTTATGAGTAAAAGACTTGCTTGTTCATAGAGAGCGGCAATGCCATTACTGGAATTATCAATGGGTGCTGGGCTGGTTATAGAGCCTGTGAAATACAGGGAAATTAGATCGATGGGCCTCCTTAATTTTTTAGTGAGCCCGTGCAATATCATTTGTTTGGCTTGGTGCGTAAATGTTGTCATATATCTTACATGGATTTCTAATTCATTGCTTAGTTTAGGGTTAATGGGTCGAAGCTTTCCTGTAATGAAGGCGAGAACATATTCAAGGTTACTTTGTTCTTCGCCGAGAGATCGCATTAAAGGTATGTATCCAGCTGGAAAAGCTACTTCGAGTGTGGATGGAGGTTGTGCAAGATATAAAAATTTTTGATAAGGATTTTTTTCTGCGAGTAGAGGGATGGAAATTGGAGCTAAACTTCTTGTAGGGGAGATCCTACTTAAGGCAGAGAGGCCTTCTATCGCCGCCGCCGCAATTGCTGCTGGAACCCTAATTCCCATTGCAGCTCCTGCACCTGCGCCTGCACCTGCACCTGCGCCTGCACCTGCGCCTGCACCTCCTATACTAACCCTCCCTCTGCTAACAGCACTGGGGCTAGCAGCAGAGGGAAGTGATCTCAATTCGGGCGGAAATTGTATACCCAGGCTGCCAGGAGAGGGCACAATTCTACCCTCTCCTCTTTGGAAAGAAGAAGAAGGAAGGAGCAATGGAAGTGGAAATCTTGGACGTTTTGCCCCATGGCTGCTGCTAGAAGAAGCAACGCCGCTAGCTTCTCCTCCTGAGGCGGCG
>DATDVD010000070.1:0-7310 GCA_035290065.1 Coxiellaceae bacterium
ACCGGGTATTAACAAAATGAAAGCTGAATAGATAATCTTCCAGTAGGGGCAGACCGTGGTCTGCCCACGAACACCGTACAGTGTTCCATACGGGCAGACCACGGTCTGCCCCTACGAAAAAGGAAGTTTTATGGGTTGTATCAGCGAAAAATGGGAGTGAGGCAGTGGCATTAACATTAGACGCCAAAAAGGCCATCGTAGAAGAATTGACGGCTGTAGTCAGTCGTTCAACTTCTGTGTTAGCGGCCGAATACCGAGGCCTGACTGTGTCTCAAATGACGGAATTACGCGCGTCCGCGAGGAATGCGAATGTAGCTATGCGTGTTGTTAAAAACACCTTGGCACGCCGTTTATTGAAAGACACGGAATATGCCTGTCTAGCAAATGCATTAACGGGCCCGCTCGTCTTGTTATTTTCACAAGATGCGCCGGGAGCGGCTGCGCGATGCGTCCAAGACTTCAAGAAAAAAACAGAGATTGAAGTTCGTGCGATTGCATTGGGTGGACAATTGCTCGGTCCGGAACGATTAAAAAGCGTTGCGGAATTACCGTCTCGCAATGAAGCTATTGCTTCGTTGATGATGGTTATGCAAGGTCCTGCCACGAAATTGGTTCGCACATTGGCTGAAACGTATGCCCAAATGGTACGTGTCATGGGTGCGATTCGTGATCAGAAGCAAGCAGCAGGTTAGTGTTAGTTTAATTATTTTTAACTGTGGAGATTGAAAATGTCAGTAATATCAAAAGAAGATATTTTAGAAACAATTGAAAAGATGAGCGTCATGGACGTTGTCGATTTGGTTAAACAAATGGAAGAAAAATTCGGTGTATCGGCGCAAGCAGCGGTAGCTGTAGCGGCGGCTCCTGCGGGTGGTGGCGATGGCGCTGCTCAAGAAGAGAAAACCGAATTTAACGTTGTGATGAGCAGCTTTGGCGAAAACAAAATTAACGTGATTAAAGCCGTTCGTGTGATCACGGGTCTTGGATTAGCAGAAGCCAAAAATATGGTAGAAGGCATACCGGCTACTGTGAAAGAAGGCGTATCTAAAGCAGAAGCTGAGAAAATCAAAAAAGATCTTACCGACGCTGGTGCGACGGTTGAGATTAAATAATCTTAATAGAGTAGGGGCCGACCGCGGTCGGCCCGCAAACTCTACTAGGAATAATGATGTATTGCGCAGTTATAAGTGAATAAAAAAACAGAAATGAGGCATCTTCATGGCTCAAATAGCAGCAAAAAGCAATAAGAAAACCGGTTTAGATTTCTGCGATAAAAAACGCAAACGTCTTAACTTGGGTAAAACCCAAAAAGAAGTACTGGAAGTTCCTTTTCTTTTGCAAACGCAAATAGAATCGTACAAGCATTTTTTGCAAGCTGATGTTCTGCCTGAAAAACGCCTGAATGAAGGTTTGCATGGCGCTTTCCAATCCGTGTTCCCGATTGAATCGTATTCGGGCCATATGCGCTTGGAATACCTTTTTTATATGTTAGGTGAGCCTGCGTTTGATGTGCACGAATGCCGTACACGAGGCGTTACGTACGCCGCGCCATTACGTGTGACGATGCGTTTAATTGTGAATGAAAAAGACAGTGATAATCACCATCAAGTAAAAGATATTCGTCAACAAGAAGTCTACATGGGCGAAATTCCGCTCATGACAGAAACCGGAAGTTTAATTATTAACGGGACTGAGCGAGTCGTTGTGTCTCAGCTTCACCGTTCACCGGGTGTATTCTTTGAGCACGATAAAGGTAAAACTCATTCGTCTGGAAAATTATTGTATTCTGCCCGTGTGATTCCTTACCGTGGCTCATGGTTGGATTTTGAATTTGATCCTAAAGATTGTGTATTCGTGCGTATTGATCGTCGTCGTAAATTGCCGGCCACAGTGATTTTGCGTGCGCTAGGCTACGATACTGACGAAATTTTACAAATGTTTTACGACTCCAATATCTTCCGCTTAAAAGAAGATGAAATAGAACTTGAATTAGTGCCCTCCCGTTTGCGCGGTGAATTGGCTATGGTAGATATTAAAGATAAAAGCGGCAAAATTATGGTAGAACAGGGCCGACGTATTTCTGCCCGCCATGTTCGCTTAATGGAAAAAGCCAATCTTAAAACCTTAATGCTGCCCATCGAATATTTAATTGGCAAAGTGATGGGTCAAAGTGTGATTGATGAAGAAACGGGTGAAGTGGTAGCTAATGCTAACGATGAAATTACGGCTTCCCTCATCAGTAAATTGCAAAAACTCAACATTCGCTCGATCAAAACGCTTTATATTAATGAAATTGAATGTGGTCCTTATATTTCCGATACGTTGCGACTCGACAATGCGCACAATAAACTAGAAGCGTTAGTAGAAATTTATCGTATTATGCGCCCAGGTGAACCACCCACCAAGGAAGCCGCTGAAACGTTATTTGATAACTTATTCTTCAGCTCCGAACGATATGATTTATCAAACGTAGGCCGTATGAAATTTAACCGCCGCGTAGGCCGTGAAGGTTTTGAAGGGCCGAGTGTACTCACGAAAGAAGATATCGTAGATGTATTGCGAGTATTAGTGGAAATTCGTAACGGTAACGGTGAAGTGGATGATATCGATCATTTAGGTAACCGCCGTGTTCGTTCCGTGGGTGAAATGGCTGAAAACCAATTTCGTGTAGGATTGGTTCGAGTAGAGCGTGCCGTAAAAGACCGCTTAAGTTTAGCCGATACCAGCACTGTGATGCCGCAAGATTTAGTGAATGCAAAACCGGTGGCTGCCGCAATGAAGGAATTTTTTGGTTCTAGCCAATTGTCACAATTCATGGATCAAAACAACCCCCTCTCAGAAGTTACCCATAAACGCCGTGTTTCAGCCTTAGGGCCAGGTGGTTTAACGCGTGAACGCGCGGGCTTTGAAGTGCGTGACGTGCATCCGACACATTATGGTCGTGTGTGCCCGATTGAAACGCCAGAAGGTCCTAACATTGGTTTGATTAACTCCATGTCTGTCTTTGCGCGTACGAATAACTATGGCTTTTTAGAAAGCCCTTATCGCAAAGTCATCAATAATCAAGTAATGGATAATTACGATTATTTATCCGCGATTGAAGAAGGCAATTTCTATATTGCCCAAGCCAATACGCCGATGGATGCGAAAGGCCATTTAACGGGCGATTTAATTTCCTGTCGCCATAAAGGTGAATTTACGTTTGCTACGGCCGATAAAATTGATTATATGGATGTCTCGGCCAAACAGATTGTATCAGTGGCTGCTTCTTTAATTCCTTTCTTAGAACACGATGATGCAAACCGTGCGTTGATGGGCTCTAACATGCAACGCCAAGCAGTTCCGACCATTGTGCCGGAAACTCCCTTAGTAGGCACAGGAATGGAGCGCAAAGTGGCATCGGATTCCGGTGTAACGGTTGTGGCTAAACGCGATGGCGTAGTAGATTCCGTGGATGCGTCTCGAATTGTTGTACGGGTAAAAGGTAAAACAACAGAACCGGGTGATTTGGGTGTCGATGTTTACAATTTGATTAAATTTACACGATCTAACCAAAATACGTGTATTAACCAACGCCCAATCGTTCAAGTAGGTGATGCGGTTGTTGCGGGCGATATTTTAGCGGATGGCCCCTCCACTGATTTAGGCGAATTAGCGTTAGGCCAGAACTTGTTGGTGGCCTTTATGCCGTGGGGTGGTTACAACTTTGAGGATTCCATTTTAATCTCAGAACGATTAGTGGAAGAAGATCGTTTTACCACGATTCATATTCAAGAATTAACGTGTATCGCGCGCGATACCAAATTAGGGCCTGAAGAAGTAACGGCCGATATTCCGAATGTGGGTGAAAATGCACTGAGCAAATTGGATGAGTCGGGTATTGTGCACATCGGTGCGGAAGTAAAATCCGGCGATATTTTAGTGGGTAAAGTAACGCCCAAAGGTGAAACACAACTGACGCCGGAAGAAAAATTATTGCGTGCGATTTTCGGTGAAAAAGCATCTGACGTAAAAGACAGTTCATTACGTGTTCCTTCCAGCGTGAATGGCACAGTGATTGATGTTCGTGTATTTACGCGCGAAGGCGTGAAAAAAGACGAACGGGCGTTGGCGATTGAAGAATCAGCCCTGCGTAAAATCGAAAAAGATTTGGATGATGAATTGCGCATTCGTGAAGAAGCGTTATTTGCCAATCTTCACAATACGCTGGTGGGTGTCAGCGCTGAAGGTGGGTCGGGGAGCCTTAAAAAAGGCACGAAAATCAGTGAGAATTATCTAAACAGTGTTTCTCATGATCAATGGTTCTCCATTCGAGTCAGCGATGAATCGGCCACTAAGGCGATTGAAATAGCTGAAAAAACCTTTAAACACTTGTACAAAGAACGAGATGCTAAAATGAAAGCCATGCATCAAAAATTGACGCAAGGCGATGATTTGGCTCCGGGCGTCATTAAAATCGTAAAAGTATATTTGGCAGTGAAATGCCGTATTCAACCGGGTGATAAAATGGCTGGCCGACACGGAAACAAAGGGGTTATCTCCATGATTGTTCCCGTTGAAGACATGCCGTTCTTGGCGGATGGTACACCGGTGGATATCGTGTTGAATCCGTTGGGCGTGCCTTCTCGTATGAACGTCGGGCAAGTATTAGAAACACACTTAGGTTGGGCAGCCAAAGGATTAGGACACAAAATTGGTGCAATGCTTGATGCAAAAGCAAAAACCAATGAATTGCGTAACGAACTCAATAAAATTTACAAGCTCAGTCATTTTGATGCGGTGGAATTTGATAAATTATCCGATAAAGAAGTGATCGAATTGTCGACTAATTTGCGAAAAGGGGTGCCCATTGCAACGCCAGTCTTTGATGGTATTACCGAAAAAGAAATTAAAGAGCTGTTGAAAATGGCCGATCTTCCTCAATCGGGTCAAACGATGTTGTGGGATGGCCGTACTGGCAAACAATTTGAACGCCCTGTAACTGTGGGCTACATGTATATGCTCAAATTGAATCATTTGGTAGACGATAAGATGCATGCACGCTCTACAGGCTCCTACAGCTTAGTCACGCAACAACCGTTGGGTGGTAAAGCCCAATTTGGTGGCCAACGATTCGGGGAAATGGAAGTGTGGGCGCTCGAAGCCTATGGTGCCGCGTATACACTTCAAGAAATGCTCACAGTTAAGTCCGACGATGTGGAAGGACGCACACGGATGTATAAAAACATTGTAGACGGCGATCATCGAATGACAGCCAGTATGCCGGAATCATTCAATGTGTTAATTAAGGAAATTCGATCCTTAGGTATCGATATCACATTAGAAGAAAACCAATAATTGGTCTTACGCAAAGAGGTTAACCCATGGCCGTTATAATGAGAGATATTTTAAAAGAAGTTAAACGAAGCAAACACGGTGTAGAATTTGATTCCTTAGGCATTAAATTAGCTTCTCCTGACGACATTCGTTCGTGGTCGTGGGGAGAAGTCAAAAAACCGGAAACGATTAACTATCGTACCTTTAAGCCAGAACGCGAAGGCCTTTTTTGTGCGATGACCTTTGGTCCCATCAAAGATTACGAGTGCTTGTGTGGTAAATACAAGCGATTGAAACACCGTGGTGTGGTGTGTGAAAAATGCGGTGTGGAAGTAACCACGACCAATGTTCGTCGTGAACGCATGGGCCATATCGATTTGGCGTGCCCTGTGGCGCATATCTGGTATTTAAAATCACTCCCGTCTCGCATTGGTTTGTTATTGGATATGACACTGCGAGATATTGAACGCGTATTATATTTTGAAGCGTATATCGTGGTAGATCCCGGCACAACCGATCTAAAACAAGGCCAGTTGTTAACCGAAGAAGTGTATTTAGATGCACTGGAAGAATATGGCGATGATTTTGAAGCCTTAATGGGTGCTGAAGCCATCCAAAAATTATTGAGAGGCATCAAGATTGAAGAAGAAGCTAAATTCTTAAAAGAAGAATTGCCTAAAACCACTTCCGAAACCAAAATCAAAAAAATCACCAAACGATTAAAAGTATTAAATGCTTTCTTAGAATCGGGCAATAAACCAGAATGGATGATTTTAACTGCATTGCCTGTGTTGCCGCCGGATTTACGTCCGTTAGTGCCACTTGATGGGGGCCGTTTTGCAACGTCTGATTTAAATGATTTGTATCGTCGTGTGATTAATCGTAACAATCGACTAAAACGCTTGTTGGATTTAAACGCGCCCGACATTATCGTTCGCAATGAAAAACGCATGTTGCAAGAAGCGGTGGACGCATTGCTGGATAACGGTCGTCGTGGCCGTGCTATTTTGGGCTCTAATCGCCGTCCGTTAAAATCATTAGCGGATATGATTAAAGGTAAAGGCGGCCGTTTCCGTCAAAACTTGTTGGGTAAACGCGTAGATTATTCTGGTCGTTCCGTTATCGTGGTAGGGCCGACGTTAAAGCTGCATCAATGCGGTTTGCCGAAAAAAATGGCGTTAGAATTATTCAAGCCGTTTATTTATCACAAATTACAAATGCGCGATTTAGCGACAACGATTAAAGCTGCTAAACGTATGGTCGAACAAGAAGTGCCAGAAGTATGGGACGTGTTGGACGAAGTGATTCGTGAACATCCGATTTTATTAAACCGTGCACCGACTTTGCACCGTTTAGGTATTCAAGCTTTCGAACCGGTGTTGATTGAAGGCAAAGCGATTCAATTGCATCCGCTCGTGTGCGCGGCCTATAACGCGGACTTTGACGGAGACCAAATGGCCGTTCACGTTCCGTTGACGCTGGAAGCGCAATTAGAAGCTCGTAGCTTAATGATGTCGACCAATAACGTGTTACATCCTGCTAACGGTGAACCGATTATTGTGCCCTCTCAAGACGTGGTATTAGGTCTTTATTATATGACGCGTGATTCCGTCAATGAAAAAGGCGAAGGCATGATTTTTTCTGATGTGGATGAAGTCGTGCGCGCGTATGAAAATAGCGCCGTTTCGTTACATGCAAAAGTAAAAGTGCGTATTAAAGAAGTGATGATCGATGCAAAAGGCGAAAAACACGAGTCCATCACTTTAAAATCTACTACCGTAGGGCGTGCGATTGTCTATACGATTTTCCCGAAAGGATTAATGTTCTCCTTGGCCGATCGCGCCTTAACGAAAAAAGCCATTTCTCAATTGTTGGATATCAGTTATCGAACCTTAGGCTTGAAAGACACGGTCATTTTTGCGGATCAGTTGATGTATATGGGTTTCCGTTACGCCATGTACTCGGGTATTTCTATCGGCATAGATGATTTAGAA
>DATDVD010000071.1:0-2484 GCA_035290065.1 Coxiellaceae bacterium
TTTAGATTGGCTAAAACTTTTTTGTGCGAATACTTGCGAAACATAATGCCACCGCCTTGGTGCTTATGGTTTTGGAGAAACACACCAAAACGAATAATAGGGTATTGCCCTACCCAATCCGGTCCCTGAGGATTATCGCGATCGACATTGTCTCGATGCCATTTGCCGGGTA
Source organism: Coxiellaceae bacterium (assembly GCA_035290065.1). Lineage (GTDB taxonomy): Bacteria > Pseudomonadota > Gammaproteobacteria > Coxiellales > Coxiellaceae > DATDVD01. The sequence continues at coordinate 173 of DATDVD010000071.1, forward strand.
ATACCTGCGCGGAGTTAAATTTATAAGCACTGTCGCCAAAGTAAACAGGATTGCCCCCCAATATTTTTTTTGTGGTAGCAATAATACGATCATCTACCATGAATTCCGAGAGGCAAGGATCGGAAAGAAGATCGCCTATTAATAAAGAACTAACCGTTTCATACGCTTTAATGCTATCTAAATAATGGCGAAATCGCTGTATTTCCTCAGGTGTGAATACATTTTTAAGATGAAGATAGCCGTCAGACCAAAATTTTTTTACAGCAGCTTCTGATAATTCAAAATGGTGACTCATAGTATTTTTAGCCTTTTGCATCCAATTTTTGATATTGTTGTGTTAATAAAATGCCAAAATCGTCTAGTCCGTATATAATCGTTTGGGTGGGCATCCATTGTGCCAAAAAACGCACATATTGATTGCCTTTCCAAATGGTTATAGAAAATAAAAATGCAGCAATAATTCCAAATAATAATAGGAAATAATGTTTGTAAGTAGACATTTTACTTTAAATCTCTATCCTGAGATAGTTAGAATTTATTTTTGGATCATATCATATATCATAGGGCAAAATAAAGCCTAAGCGAATCCACGAAGCGTATCAGCGCATTGTCCGCTTAAAACATCATGCGCTAGAGGAATTTGTTCCTTCTGCGGAAAAGAGTACGCATTAATTTTTTAATTGATCATCAGCCGTTTATTTATTTTGAGTTTTAACCGCCAATGTTATTGGCCAGCACCTAACGGCATATAACCACCAAAACGTGCTACTGCTTGTTCAGCTGTCATTTTGGCAGGAGGTCCAGCAACAACTACGACAGCAACAGCCGGTGTACGCGCAGCTTGCGAAGGGCTGAAAGCGCTTGTTGGTGCTGATGCCGGCGGTGGTGGTGCCGCAACTGCGCTCGCCGCAAGCAATGGAGTCTGTGGTTCAGGGTTTAATCGTTGCTGTAACGCTTGACGTACTGCATTTATTTTTTTAACTCTTTTCCCTACAATAATAGTTAGGGGTAAGAACAGTAGCCCTACTCCCAAGGGAAACGCGAAAAAAAATTGTTTTGGGGCTAAACCCAGCACCGCGAATGTTCCCAGTAGAAAAATAATTTCAACGGCTAATAACGTTCCTAATCCGCATCTATTCCACCCGATTCTCGTAGTGTCTAAGGCTAATTGATAAGATCTTCTTGCATCTTCAGTCTGGCCTAAATGCCGATAAGCATCTCCTCGATATAAAAGAAGCTGTGGGATAATATAATCTTTATCACTCCACATGCCGGCGGGTAGTCTATCAAGCCTTGTAATCAAAGTAGGCATTTCATTCGCTAAATTTCGGTATTTTTGAGAATCACCACTGTCGAGTGAACGTTCGCAAGCTGGGAATATTTCTTTTTCTACTTTTTTAAAAAAGTTTCCTGCCCATTGAGTCTGGAGAGTGTTTACTAGCATTACCCCGGTAACAAAATCCACCCCACCGTCGCTTCCGCCGCCTCGCATATTTTTCTCCTCTTGCTAGATAGTTATTTGTTCCCTTGAAATTTTTGAGTAATTTAACGGATCTTATTCTTAAGAATGCAAATTTGTCAATGATTTCATTCGTTTCAATCGGTTCGCATTAATCACTACCGTTAAAGAAGAAATAACCATCGCAAGCCCAGCAATCATGGGATTTAACAAGGTGTGAAGCCACGGATATAAAATCCCCGCCGCTACCGGAATTCCTAATGTATTATATAAAAAAGCACCCCATAAATTTTGTTTAATGTTTCGAAGCGTGGCTTTGGATACTTTGATCGCCGCCACAACGCCCATTAAAGAATCGCGCATTAACGCAATGCTGGCGGATTCAATGGCCACATCGGTGCCTGAACCAATGGCAAATCCTACGGTGGATTGTGCGAGTGCTGGAGCATCGTTTACACCATCGCCGACCATCCCCACTAATTTGTGTTGGGCTTGTAATTTTTGCACTTCATGGGCTTTCGCCTGCGGTAATACTTCTGCTAAGACACGCGGAATACCCACTAAATGGGCTACTGCTTGAGCAGTGATATGGTTATCGCCAGTCAACATAATCACTTCCAGGCCGAGTTGCTGTAAAAGGTGAATCGCTTGCTTAGAATCCTGTTTAATAGGATCGCTAATCCCTAAAACACCCGCGAGTTGATGATTCATCGCAAGAAAGAGAGGGGTTTGGCCTTTTCCACTTAAAGTTTTAGTTGTATTAAGCAGAGGCTTCACATCAACGGCATTTTGTTGCATTAAAAAAGCGTTACCCAAACAGAAAGATTTATTTTCTATCACCCCAAGAATACCC
>DATDVD010000072.1:0-6509 GCA_035290065.1 Coxiellaceae bacterium
AAGACTTGACAAGCCCACTAAGATGTAGATGATGCGGGTAATATTGGACATCTCCCCGAAGAATTTGCTGATCAGGTTAAGTTCTAAAATACCCATCAACCCCCAATTTAAGCCACCTACGATTAATAAAAGAATGGCGATCCAATCAATAATGTTTAATGACCTCACGATTATACTCCTTGTTTAATTAACCCTCTTTACTATAGGTACCAAAAGGAAAAATTTCCTGATATCCAATGTCTTGAGGACTAGATTAATTATTCATTCTGTATTATCTTTTCCCTATGACTCATCTTATTGCCATTATTCCTGCTCGGGCGGATTCAAAACGTGTCAAGCATAAAAATATTCGAGCATTAGCTGGCCATCCTTTAATAGCCTATGCCATCCACTCGGCCCGCCAGAGCCAGCTTTTTGACCGGATTATCGTTTCCACCGATTCCTCAGTTATTGCAGAAATAGCCTTGCAGTATGGAGCCGAAGTGCCTTTTTTGCGACCCTTGGCGATTGCCACCTCCACTTCCCCTGATATTGAGTACCTAACCCATTTATTTGAAAACATAACAGGCAGTTATGATGTTTTTGCTATTTTGAGACCTCCCAATCCATTTCGTACGGCCCAAACGATTCATCGGGCCTGGGAGACTTTTCAGCAAATGCCCGAGGCGGATTCGATTCGAGCCGTTCAATTATGCAAAGAGCACCCCGGCAAAATGTGGGCCATTGACGGGTCTTATTTAAAACCGCTGTTGCCACAGGACCATTTAGACGTTGCCTATCATGCCCGGCAATACCAAGACTTACCGCACGTTTATATTCAAAACAGTGCATTAGAAATGGCCAAAGTTTCTGTGATCAAAGAGACCCGTTCACGAGAAGGCAAAGTCATCGTTCCCTTTTTTACTGAGGGATATGAAGGATTTAATATCGACTATGAGGAAGATTTTGCGATGGCAGAAATGTTAATTGCCAAAGGCATTGTTACACTACCCCTTCTTTCCACGCAGGTGTGAGGAATTTATTCAGTCTAACTTATAATAGGAGGCAATCACAATATGATAGATCCCATCGTAGCAGGCCCAAGAATTTATTTACGCCACACTCGTCTTGATGATATTGATAAGGGTTGGTTGGAGTGGATCAATGACACGGAGTTAACACGTTATTTAATGACCAAACCCCCTATCAGTCGAGAAAAATTGGTGGAATTTTTTCTCTCCTCTCAACCCCCGCAAACCTATATGATGGCTGTTTGTGATAAAGAAACCGATGAATACATTGGCAATGCCCGTATTAGTAAAGTTGATTATGTGAATCAACATGCAACCTATGGCCGTTTAATTGGAAATCGAGCTTATTATGGGAAAGGCATAGGAAAAGAAGTCATTATGCTCATATTAAAATTTGGATTTTCTGTGCTAGGTCTTCATAGAATGTACGCAGGTGCATTGGCTTCTAATCAAGCCTCTATTCACAGTAATCTTAAATCAGGGCTTCGGCATGAAGGTACTCAGCGCGGGGCAGTTCGAAAAGGCAATGAGCACCTGGATATTTTATGGTTTTCTGTCTTAAAGCATGAATTCAAGCATTTTATTCAAAAACAAAATCCCATAATGTTAGAAGTATTCGAACATTAACGGGATATTATATTTTATCATCATCGGCTTCAATAAAGCTGGAAAGCTTTTCGGCGCGAGAAGGATGACGCAATTTACGTAACGCTTTGGCTTCAATTTGTCGAATACGTTCGCGCGTCACATCAAACTGTTTGCCTACTTCTTCCAATGTGTGATCGGTATTCATATCAATGCCAAATCGCATTCGCAGTACTTTTGCTTCGCGGGGCGTAAGGCTTGCCAATACTTCGCGTGTGGCTTCACGCAAACCGGAGTTTGTGGCGAAATCAATGGGTAATTCGCTGTTCGTGTCTTCAATGAAATCACCCAAATTAGAATCTTCATCTTCACCAATCGGTGTTTCCATGGAAATAGGTTCTTTCGCAATTTTAAGCACTTTGCGAATTTTTTCTTCCGGCATATCCATTTCTTTAGCCAATTCTTCAGGGGTCGGTTCTTGGCCAGTTTCTTGCAGAATTTGTCGAGTAATCCGGTTTAGTTTATTGATGGTTTCAATCATATGAACGGGGATACGAATCGTACGCGCTTGGTCAGCAATCGAGCGTGTAATGGCTTGTCGAATCCACCACGTGGCATACGTCGAAAATTTATACCCTCGTCGGTATTCAAATTTATCCACGGCTTTCATTAAACCAATGTTGCCCTCTTGAATTAAATCTAGAAATTGAAGCCCACGGTTGGTGTATTTTTTGGCAATCGAAATCACCAACCGTAAGTTGGCTTCAATCATTTCTTTTTTAGCCCGTTGAGATTTTGCTTCGCCAATCGAAACGCGTCGATTGATTTCTTTAATTTCTGAAATACTTAAGCCCGCTTTTTCTTCAATAAGCGCCAGTTTTTTCTGGGCTCGTTGAATTTCTACTCGAAAGGCTTCTAACGCGTCTGCTTGAAGGGGATTTTCTTTGATAAATTTATCCAACCAGCTAACTTCGGTTTCATTATTAGGGAAAGATTGCACAAATTGCCGGCGAGAAACCCCCGCTTTGCTTAAACAATATTCCATAATAATTTTTTCTTGATCGCGCACATGTTTTAACAAAGAGCGCAATTTATTGGCTTGTTTGTTAAATTGACGAATAGATAACTTAAATAACGAAAATTGTTCGGCTAAGGCTTTTTGTGCTTTTAACGTAGAGGCATGTTTTTTGCCGTTTTTCTTAATAGCACTTTCATAGCGTTTTAAATATTTAGCCAATTCTTCAATATGTTTAGCGGTAATTTCAGGATCGGGCCCGCTATCAAATAAATCAGTTTCCGCATCGGCATCACTTTCTATGTCCTCGTCGATATCCGCTTTATTCGCCGCGGGTTTAGCAGGGATAGGTAATGGCCCTGCCGGCAGTATGTTGTCATCTAAAAAGCCCGTGATTAAATCGCTTATTCGTCCTTGCATTTCCAGTGTTTTGTGATAGCCATTAATAACGGATTCCACAATTTTCGGGTATTGGACGAGGGCCGTCATCACTTGACGGATGCCATCTTCGATACGTTTAGCAATGATAATTTCGCCCTCGCGCGTTAACAACTCTACGCTGCCCATTTCGCGCATATACATGCGGACGGGATCGGTCGTGCGGGTTTCAAACGCCAAGGCTTCTGCCGCTTCTGCAATTTCTTCGGTATGGGCTTCATCGTTCATCAGGAGGGTGTCATCATCGGGCGGCACTTCAAATACTTTGATGCCCATTTCATTTAACCGCCAAATAATTTGCTGCATTTTATCTTGATCCGCAAATTGGTCGGGTAGATAGTTAAGCAAATCTTCGTGCAGAAGATAATTTTTACGACGCGCTTCTTCAATTAATCGCTTAAAACCACTTTTACCTTTCGGTGCTTTTTTGGTCATGGAAGTGCCCTAATGCTGTAGAAAAACGCGGTATTATATCTTTTTATCTGTCATTTTTCCAGCAAAAAGTAGGCGTTTGAGCTGGGTTTTTTCTTCCAGCGTAAGGGAAGAAAGCTTTGATTTTTCAATTAATTTTTCGGCTTTCACCTGCGCGTTTAGAGCGGCAACCCGCTCGAGCGTTTGTTGGAACTCTTCCGGCAGCTCCGGAGGAGCCATATGCAGCTCCCACACGGCTAATTCGGCTACCAAGGCGCGGAGCTTGTCCTCCTCCAAGTGGCTTAGAAGCTCACCAATGGAAAGGGTGGGATTCTGGGCCAAATGATGCATCACGCGCGCCAGCCATTCTTTACCCGGCAATTCCAGTTGCTCCACGAGGCTCCAACTGTCTGCATTCATTAACGTTGGGGTTTGCAACAGTAACGCTAGCATTAATTTAAGAGGGGCTGCCAAGGGAGCGGAAGAGGAGGGAATAGGAGAGGGAGGTAACCTCGGGCGGGGAGCACTCCCCTCTATTCCTATTCCTACCCATTCGCTTAATCGTTGTTTCATTAACTGCAAAAACACGCCATCGGGAACCGCCTGTAAATAGTTTAAGGCTTCTTTAGAAAACCGTGCTTTTGCATCTAACGAGGTAAGAGGAATGCGTTCCTGAAGGGTATTAAAAAAATAATCCGATAAACTAACGGCTTGATTCATGGCTTTTTCAAAGCCCGTTTTTTTCATTTTATTCACAAAACTATCCGGATCTTCGCCAGTAGGAAGAAACATAAAATGCATTTGAATGCCATCGTGCAGTAAAGTTAATGCATGCGTTAATGCACGCCACGCCGCTTGATTGCCCGCCTCGTCTCCATCAAAACAAAAAATTAAGGTGGAGGTGTAACGCAAACATTTTTGCAAATGTTTAGCCCCAATCGCCGTGCCCAAACTGGCCACCGCATAGGGAATATCGTGTTCAGCTAAGGCAATCACATCCATATAGCCTTCCACCACCAGTAAACGTTCCAGTCGCGCACACCGTTGGCGTGCTTCAAAAAGACCATAAAGCTCGGATTTTTTATGGAAAAGCGGAGTTTCGGGAGAATTTAGGTATTTAACGCTGTCTGTTTTATCAAGGGTTCGTCCTCCAAATCCCACCACTTGTCCTTTTACATCGCGAATAGGAAACATAATTCGGTCTCGAAATCGATCAAAGTGTTGATCGGATTTTTTCAGCAATAAAAGACCGTTAATTTCCAGCGCTTTTACGGTAGCGGGTTCTGTTTCAAATGCTTTTTCTAACGCTTGCCACGTAGCAGGTGCATAGCCTAAACGAAATAATTTGGCGGTTTTCCCCGTCACTTGACGCGCTTTTAAATATTCAATGGCTCGGGGAGTTTGTTTTAATTGAAGTTCATAATAAGCGGTGGCTTTTTCGAGACTTTCATACAGGGGTTTGGTATCAATCTGTGCAGAGGAGGGTTTGCCCGTTTCTTCCTGGGGCACTTCGATACCCATTTGCGCAGCCAAATGGTGCACCGCATCCATAAATTCCATGCGATCAAAGGCCATTAAAAACCCGATGGCATTCCCATGTGCCCCACACCCAAAGCAGTAGTAAAATTGTTTATCAGGGCTTACGGTAAAGGAGGGGGTTTTTTCCTGGTGAAAGGGACAACAGGCCGTATAGTTCCGTCCTCGTTTAATAATATTCACCCGCTGCTGAACAATTTCAACAATATCAATGCGGCTAATAAGGTCTTGAATAAAATGCTGCGGGATTCGAGCCATTACCACAGTGTAGCGAGGTTAGGACAGTGGGGCAATGAGGATTTCAGGCTCTTCGAGGATGCTCTAGCCTTAGCCACTTCCCATGCTAAGCACTATTTGTCTTACTTTCTGGCTATCAATAGGCTTGCTTGCCCTAAGAGCCTGTATGGCAGAGGGTAGTCTGCCAAATAATGTAGGAGCCAGCGATGGTCTGGAATTTAGCCGTGAAGAGGTATTACCCAATCTAGCAAAAGACCTTAATGGAACTGTTTCTGAGCCTTCATTCTTCGCAAATAAAAATCGACTGGGTTTGAGACAAAGAAGGTATGAAGCGGCGATGAATGAAAAAAACCCGATAATACCTATTGCTCCAGCTGCTAAAGCCAATCCGATCGCAACCCCAAGATGATTCTGGGCAATAGAGTCGAATGACATCGATAATTTAATAAGACCGACTAATGCGGCTATAGCTATACCCAATAAAACTGTGCCTCTCTTTTCGTTGTCCCATTTAAAAGGAGCAAAGTCAGCTAAAAACTCTAATCCTTGAATCGGTAATCCATTACTATCTCGGGCAGATAAAAAGCCCTGTAAGGCTAGGGCTAGATCAGTTTGAGGGTTAGGAGAAGTTTTAAGTGCTTGGGAAGTTGTCTCTAGAAATTTAGACAAGTTGTCCATACCCGCGTTGCAGAGGTGATTTAGGGTATAATTCCCAATGATAGATTGAAATTCATCCTTTCGTAAGCGTTGAACATGATTTAATATTTCGAGTAATAAGAAAAACTCTATCGCATACTGAGATAGCAGTGGGTTAACGGGGGGTTTCTCCAAAAGTGGAGTTCGTAGTGGCATAGGATACCTCTTTTTATAATGTACGATCCAATTCTGTAGAGCATATCATTCATATATTAAGGCAATCTTAAAGACAAAAAATTCTCTTTGTATTCCCTACCCAAATAAATCTTCTTACTAAGCCAAGGGCTGGTAGTGGAGAATCTGGAGATCCGAATGAGAAACAAGATTCAACCGTTAATAATGATCTTATGGATGGCGGGGGTTTGAGGAACTGAGTGTTCTTAAGATTAGCCTAATTTTGCTCGAATTTTTGCACTCACTTGGCCCATATCGGCCCCGGTAGAAGCACCCGTTTGAACGAGGGCAGTTTGAATCAACGCATCAATCTCAGCCTCTGAAGTGTAGTGAGGTTAGAAGGGAGGGGCAATGGGAAGGGGGCTTCCGTTATATCTACTTTTTTTAAATTTAATATTTTCTTAAGC
>DATDVD010000073.1:0-10840 GCA_035290065.1 Coxiellaceae bacterium
CACGATCCGCCGTTCCCACCGGCACTGTCGATTTATCGGTCACAATGGCATAATGACTTAAATATTCTCCAATGGAACGAGCCACCGAAAAAATCATGGATAAATCGGCGGAACCATCCACCGCACTAGGCGTGCCCGCGGCTATCATAAAAATATCCGGCGAAAAAGGTAAATCGACGAGTGTGCTACTGAAGTAAAGGGTATTAGCATCCTGGGCAGCTTTTACTACTTCGTCCAACCCGGCTTCATAAATAGGCAAAATGCCTTGCTTGAGGCGGTTAATTTTTTCTTGGTCTATATCGATGCAAACGACTCGATTACCTTTTCGCGCTAAACAAGCCCCGGTTACTAAACCCACATATCCCGTACCAATGACCGCAATGTTTCTCATGTAATATCCTCACGAACCGCATGAAGAGAAGCAAAAGACACAGAAGAATATTCGGGTACTAATACACCCACCCAATGATATAACGTTGACACATCCCCTGTTTGATAGGCTTTTCGAATGGCTAATAAGGCAATTTCCACCTGGGGCCACGCTTTTGGCTGGGAATGAGTGAGAAATATTTTTTGATTAGCCGTTTTTTGAGGGGTTTCACTTTCATAAAATAATTCTTCGTGCAATTTTTCTCCAGGCCGCAAACCTATATACTGAACTTGAATATCTTTGCCCAGTTTTAAACCAGCCAGCTGAATCATTTGTTCGGCCAGGTATTGTATTTTAATGGGCTCTCCCATGTCTAACACATAAATTTCGCCTCCCTGGCCCATGGAAGAAGCTTGGAGAATAAGACTGACCGCTTCTTTAATTGTCATAAAATAACGAGTGATATCCGGGTGCGTGACCGTTAAAGGGCCTCCAGCGGCTAATTGTTTTTTAAATAAGGGGACTACACTGCCTGCAGAGTCCAACACATTACCAAACCGAACCGTAATAAAATGCGTTTTAGCACGCGTATTTAAGCTTTGGCAATATAATTCTGCCACTCGTTTGGTCATGCCCATTAAACTGGTCGGCTTCACCACTTTATCCGTTGACACCAATACAAAAGTTTTGACGTGATAACGATTAGCCATATCGGCCAGTGTTTGTGTACCGATAATATTATTTTTCACCGCGGTTAATATTTGGGGTTCCAATAATGGCACGTGTTTATAGGCAGCCGCATGGAAAATAATATCTGGGGGTTTTTGACGAAATAAAAACTCCATTAATGGTTCATCCGATACATCCATTAACCACGATTCCAGGGTGATAGTCGGAAAATTTTCGCGTAATTCTTGGTCAATGGTATAAAGATTATATTCCGAATGATCCAAAATGATTAAGGTATGAGGATGCAGCAAGGCAATTTGGCGGGATAATTCAGACCCAATTGATCCTCCTGCTCCGGTCACCAACACTATTTTTCCTTCAATACTATTTCTCGTTATCTGTGCATCCATGTGCACACTGTCTCGACCCAGCAAATCTTCGATGGATACTTCACGAAGCGATTGGATAGATACACGACCCATGGCTAAATCGTGCAAGCTAGGCAGTGTACGATAAGGAATGCCTGCTCTTTCGCATTGGGCGACAATACGCCGCATATTGAATGAAGAAATGGAAGGAATAGCGATAATCATTAATGAGACATGATAATGCTTCACGACTTCCTGAATATCGTGTGTATCACCTACGACGCGAATGCCATGAATTTCATGGCCTCGACGATTGAGATTGTCATCCAGAAATGCTACGGGTTTTAAACGCCGTGGAGTTTGCCGCAATAAATCCCGTACCAAGCTTTCTCCGGCTCGTCCCGCCCCGATAATCAGCACACGCTTAGCATCTTGAGAGCTGACATGGCGTTCTTTTAACCATCGGTATAAAAAACGAGACCCTCCCCATAATGAAATCAATAGCAGCGTATACAGCGGCAAAACAGACCGCGGGATGACATGGGAAAACCCTGCTAAGTAGTAAACGCTAAAGGCCAACAACCCCCCTGCCACGACCACTTTAATAATACGAATTAAATCCGGCACCGACGCATATCGCCATATACCGCGGTATAAACCCATAAAACCGGCCATAGCCATTTGAAGGGTTAAGATAATGGGCAAAAGATGCAAAGCTGAAAATAAGTGATGGAGGGGCATGTTGCCTAAGTTGTAGCGCAACCAATAGGCACCTATCCAAGCCACTGCAATCATCGTGAAATCATGAGCAATAACCAATAGCCGTGGTCTCAGTAATTTTTGAAAATACCGCATGAATCCTTAAATCCCTTATGCTTGCCTGGGCATTGTAACAAAATGGCCTTCAAAAGTGGAGCCATTATTCTTCGAAATATCAATCACTTATCCATTATTTGCTTCAGTAAATCGGTCACCAGTCCGAAACACAGAATGAGCACTGAGACCAACAATCCCCCTACCCCTAAGCTAAATCCGCTTAAGATATGAAAGATTAATGCAATAACAATGCTGATCACAGACAGCAAAAAACACATCATAGAAAATAAGAGAAAAATCTTCATGGGATGATAATAATTAATGGCTTGTAAAATGTATTGCAAAGTCCGCAATGAATCTCGCAGTAATTTTACTTTGGATTTTCCTTGGCGCTTTTCGTAAGAAATAGGCACATATTGCACAAATTTACCCGTCATCATATACGCTAATGTGAGGGAGGTGGTAAAGCTAAACGTATTGCATAAATGATTTAAATATTGCGTGACGGTTTTTCGACTAAAAATGCGAAGACCGGAATTAATATCGGGAATTTTACGCCCTGCTGTAAATTCCACTAAAAATTTTAATATTTTTCGCAAGGGGGATTTTAAAAACGATTCTTTGTAATGTTTTCCCGTGCGAGCACCCACTACCATATCAAAGCCTTTTTGGTATTCCGCCAACAGCGATAAAGTCTGCTCAAAGGGATAGGTTCGATCGGCATCGGTAATCACCAAGGTGTCGAACTTGGCGTGCTGAATGCCATCCTTTAAGGAACGACCATAACCCACATTTTGAGGATGCGCAATGACCGTAACACCGCACAAACGAGCCAATTCACCTGTTCGATCGGTCGAGCCATCATCCACCACAATAATTTCATACGGTTGAAGATGGTGGGATTCAAAAACAGATTTTATTTCTTGAAGAGTATCAACAATAGCATTTTCTTCATTAAAGGCAGGCACGATCGCGGTTATCATGAGGTACAATTCCTTGCGGTAATGTCTCGTAAAAATGAGTAAGCCATAAGCCTAAGCAGGTAAGCCCAAATAATACTAATCCATGGTCCTGCTGGCGGGACAAATGCTCGTGCCATAGTTTATCAAGAAAGGGCTTTTCTAACCACTCCTTCAAGGGCGATTCATACAACGCAGCTTTTGCCAGAGGAACCAGAGAATTCGTCAGCCAAATGGAAACAGGCGCGTTAAATCCCCGCTTTTTAGCGTGTAAAATAGAGGGGGGTAATTCGTGTTTCAATGCTTGCTTTAATAGCCATTTTTTCTGAAAACCATTTAATTTATAGGATACCGGTAATTGAGCTGCAAACTCTACTAGGCGATGATCTAGAAAAGGTGCGCGCACCTCCAGCGAGTGTGCCATGCTGGTTTGATCTACTTTTACTAGAATATCATCGACCAACCACGTTTTAATATCGACATAACTGGCCTGATCTAAATAGTGGCAAGATTTTACAGGCGCGAAAAGGGTTTCAAGATACGCTTGAAGTCGTTCTTCACATTGGCCCTCATAATAACGACTTGATAATAATTGCGGCAATACGGCGAGTGGTGAAATTTGCCGCCACAAGAAATGCGCTGCCGTAGGCTTACATTGCATACCACTTAACCATCGTTTTAATTGAGATTCCAAACTCTGTTTGCGATGAGAAACGGGCATAAAACGATCAACACCCGAGGCCATCCAACGAAAGAAAAATTTGGGCACCCCTTGAAAGGCATGATGAATTTTATCGGCAATATACGTTTCGTATCCTAAAAACAATTCATCCGCTCCATCACCGGATAAACTGACGGTAACCTGTTTGCGCGTGAATTGCGCTAAATAATACATCGGAATCATTGAGGTATCGGCAAACGGTTCGTGAAAATTCTGCACAATCACAGGCAATGTTTCGGCTAAATGACTTTCGACGCGTTGCGTATGGTGATGAACGTTTAAATGCCGGGCCACTGTTTGGCTCTTCGCAAGTTCAGAATAGGAAGACTCTTCAAAATCCATGGAAAAAGTATTGACCTGATTTTTTGGGATAACTTGAGATAATTTGGAAACGATGGCAGAAGAATCCATGCCTCCACTTAAAAAAGCGCCCAAAGGTACATCACTGATGGCTTCCCCGCGAACACTGTCCAATAATAATTGATTCAACGTTTCGCTTAAATGCGAGGCGGAATGGGCTTGTTTTTGGTGAAAATAATGAGACAAATTCCAATAGGGTTTTAAAACGAGTGGAGAATTTCTTTTGATTCGTAAGTAATGAGCGGCGGGTAATTTATATACATTTTGAATGATACAAGTATCGGATAAAATATAATTGAAATGCAAAAATTGATGGATCGCATACGGATTTATTTGTTTAGGGGCTTGGGGATGACATAATAAGGCTTGAAGCGTGGAAGCAAATAAAAGTCCCTGGGCAGGATCGTTATTAAGATAGGCATAAAATAAAGGCTTTTCTCCTAACCGATCTCGCGCTAGAAAAAGGGTTTGATCCCGGGTGTCCCAGAGACAAAAAGCAAACATGCCCACCAGGTGATCCACACATTGTTCGCGCCATTCTTCCCAAGCCGCTAAAATAACCTCTGTATCCGAATGCGTTCGGAACGTGTAGCCTTTATTTTCTAGGGTTTTTTGTAATAATTTGAAATTATAAATTTCGCCATTAAACGTAATCCAAACGGTCTGCGTCGGATTGCTCATGGGTTGATGGGCATTTTCACGGGTATCTTGAATAGATAACCGTCGGTGCCCCAGAATCACAGGCCCTAGCACTTTAACGGCTCCAAAATCGGGGCCTCGACGATGCATGGCCTGTGTCATAGACTCGATGGAGGCGGGATTGGGGAGTTTCTGCCAATCAATGATGCCCGCTATTCCACACATCGCTTATTCCCCTCATTCCTTACATACGTTATAATTCGAAGCTTTACGATATCATTGATAGACAACAAAATGAATACACTCAATCAAGCTACTGTGGCCGTCATCGGGCTGGGTTATGTAGGCCTACCCTTAGCGGTAGCGTTTGCAGCCCACCAACCGGTGATTGGTTTTGATAAAAAACGGGATCGTATTGACGAACTCACGCAAGGGATTGAACGAACCGGGGAAGTTGACCCAGCTCTTCTTAAACAAGGTCAAATCACTTTCACCAGCGATCCGGCGGATTTAAAAAAAGCACGGGTTTATATTGTCGCCGTGCCAACACCGGTGGATGAATTTAATAGCCCAGATATGACCCTGTTGTATCGTGCCAGTCAAACGGTGGGGCAAGTCCTTTCGAAGGGAGACTATGTTGTATTTGAGTCGACCGTCTATCCTGGTGCTACCGAAGAAGAGTGCGTACCTATTCTTGAAGCAGAGTCGCAACTCAAAGCCGGTCGTGATTTTTTTGTGGGGTATTCACCCGAGCGTATTAATCCCGGGGACAAGCACCATAATTTAGCAAGTATCGTGAAAGTAGTATCCGCCAATACGCTGGAAGCCACTCGAGTCTTAGCAGATTTTTACCGGCAAGTAGTGAAAGCAGGCGTGTACGAAGCCTCTAGCATTCGGGTAGCAGAAGCCGCCAAGGTCATCGAAAATACGCAGCGAGACATTAATATTGCACTGATGAATGAATTGGGCATTATTTTTAACCGCATGCGGATTGATACGGCAGAAGTGTTGAAAGCCGCTCAAACCAAATGGAACTTTTTGCCGTTTAAGCCTGGTTTGGTAGGTGGGCATTGCATCGGGGTGGATCCTTATTATCTCACCTATAAAGCGCAACAATATGGTTATCAACCGGAAGTTATTCTCTCCGGACGCCGTGTGAACGATGGCATGGGCGCTTATATTGCAGAACAAACTGTAAAACAATTAATTCGGCACGATAAGCCTGTTAAGCATGCTCATGTAGCCATATTAGGGCTTACCTTCAAAGAAAATTGCCCGGATCTCCGTAATTCAAAAGTGGTGGATATTATTCGCAGCCTGGAAGAATATGAAATTCATTGCCATGTGATTGACCCGCGTGCGGAAGAAAAAGAAGCTAAAGAGTATTATGGTCTTACACTCACCTCCTGGGAAAATCTTTCCGACATAGATGCATTTATAGTAGCCGTGGCTCATACGGAATTTGAGCCATTGTCTGCTGATGACTTTATTAAAAAATCCCGCGGAAAATCTCTTCTCATGGACGTGAAGTCCTTCTTTCCTAAACACACTTTTGAAGAAAACGGCATCCTGGTCTGGAGATTATAATATGAATATTTTGGTCACGGGTGCAGCAGGGTTTATTGGGTTTCATTTATCTCAAGCGTTATTAAATGATCACCATCGTGTGTTAGGTATTGACAATCTCAATGACTATTATGATGTGAATTTAAAAAAAGATCGATTAAATCTCTTAAAAAAACACGAAAATTTTCGATTTATTAAAATGGATTTGGCTGAGCGGGATAGAATGGAAGCCCTTTTTCAAACCCATGAATTTGATGTGGTTGTCAATTTAGCCGCACAAGCCGGGGTTCGTTATTCCCTTATTAATCCTCATGCTTATTTTGACGCCAATTTGGTGGGATTTAGTCATGTGTTGGAAGAATGTCGGAAGCAGCAAGTGAAACATTTAGTATTTGCCTCGTCCAGCTCCGTATATGGCGCGAATACTAAAATACCGTTTTCAGAAAGTGACAATGTGGATCACCCTATCTCCTTGTATGCGGCGACAAAAAAAGCCAATGAATTAATGGCTCATAGTTATGCTCACTTGCATGGACTGCCTTGTACGGGATTGCGGTTTTTTACCGTGTATGGACCCTGGGGCCGGCCCGATATGGCTTTATTTAAATTTGTACGGAATATTTTGGAAGGTAAACCAATTGATGTATTTAATCATGGAAATATGGAGCGAGATTTTACGTATATCGATGATATTGTGGATGGTATTGTTCGTGTAATCCACGCCCCTGCCAAACCCAATGCCAAATGGAGCGGAAAGCATCCCGATCCAGCTACTAGTTCAGCTCCTTATCGCATTTATAATATTGGGAATAATCAGCCGGTGAGTTTAGCTGATTTTATTGCCACGATTGAAACCGCCCTTTCCAAAAAAGCCATCAAGAATTTCTTGCCGTTACAACCCGGAGATGTAGAAAGAACGTATGCCGATATTACTAGGCTAAAACAAGACTGTGGATTTTCCCCCCAAACGTCTATTCAAGAAGGCGTTCGTCGATTTGTCGATTGGTATAAAAATTATTATGCCTCGTTATTAGCTATCAGCGAAAAATCAGACGTCAAATGAGTGAATGATCCTAATGCCTGTTGGTAACGAGTAATCATTTTTAACATGGACCAGTGAAAGGTATACGAGATTAACCCTAGCTGAAATTTATAAACCCTGCTAATAACAGGCTTTAACTTGAGGGGGACATGCAATCTTCTTAATTTTGGATTGGTAAAGGAATTGAGCCGAACATTCATGTTATAGAGGGCTCTAGTCCAATGATGTTTTCTTTCCAACCAGGGATAATTCGAAGGGGGTAATTGATGATAGAATTGCATAAAATCCTGATAACTTTCAGGCTTCATTCGTTCTTTGAGGCCTTCGCCTGCATAAGCAATAGTAACTGCTCTTTTTTCTTGAGCATACCACTCTCGCGGAATACCAGCTTCATCTAAAATACGTCGGGGAATGGGCCTATCATCTATCAAGCCTAATACCCAGGGCCTCATTTCTCTAGATTTAGAAATGGCTTGAATATCCGGGTAATTTACAGCTCCTAAAGCAGGAAGTGGGAAATGAATAAATCCAACTCGCAATCGGAATTCTTCCAAATCCATCGCGCTGGGATCACTACGACGAATGCAACGTCTTGTTCCCTTTTTAAAACCCCAAACATTATCGCCATTATAACCGGTAACTAAAATTTTATGATTTAATAAACTAGCCATCGGCGAGAAAATAACATCTTCACCTTCTGTGCCTAACGAAAAAAATTCAATCTCTGGCATGCCAGGTGAAGATAAATAATCTAAGCGATGGTATTTATGTACGGTATAACCCAAATGTTTGCCAATATTCTCTCCACTGTCATTATCTGAAAATTGATATTTTCTTGCATCAACGAAAGTGATGGCTTCCTTGCATCCAAAATTTCGCATGATAGCGGAACACATGGGCGAATCATAACCCGAGGAAATAGTGCTAATAGGCCGATAGTGTTGAGATCGTTTAGTTGCTAAGGCATTGGATAACAGATTTTGAATCGTATTGTTTAAAAATCCCCTATATTCTTCAAAATTATGGAATCGTTGAACAGGATTCTTGGCTAATTTTTTAACATTCAACTGACAGTCCACTTCAATATTGCAATAATAATGGCAGTCAACAGATCCCTTGGATACAGGAATGGAGTCAGTATAATTATCAAATCCTTTAATAATACTCATGGTATCAATAGAATAATAAGGATAATCCAATAAAATAGTATTTCCAGAAAGGGCTAACAAAAAGGCTAGGGAATTAGAAGCATAAAACGTATCGTTATTTTTATAGGTGCATATTTTTTGAAACGTATGGGTCGGCGTACAAATTCTTGCTGTATGGTTTATTATTTTTCCACCGGATCCTAGAAATGAAACGGAAGTATCAAACGTTTTTTTCTCTATAGAGCCATCCCATATACCCTCATAAAAATAATCGCTGCCTACTTGTACATCTGATCCATGATATAAATCAGCCCTCTCATGATTTTTTTTAATTCTCAAACACCAGGCTAATTTAGGTAACTCATCCAACTGAATGGCATTTAATTGCATACAACTAACTCCTTAGGTTCGAACATCATAGGGGATTTTTTTTCCACCCATACGTACACTAAAACAAGCAACAAAAATTCAATGGCAATTGATAGTAGAAGGGGCAAGTAATGATGATAGGTTAAAAATACCAACGATGTAATAATCGTGTTGATTAAAATAATCCATCCCAATATCTTTAAATGGCTCCATCCACAATTTTGCATTCTTTGATACGCATGTTGTCGATGGGCTTTATACCAGCATTCTTTAGCCAAAATTCGTCGTAGTAATGTGACAGTAGCATCAAATAGGAAAGCACCGTATAGCATAAAAAAGTAAATAATAGGAACCTCAAAATGGCTCTGCAAAAGAAGGGCAAATGCTGCTATTAAGAAACCTAAACAGCTACTGCCTATATCTCCCATAAATACACGTGCTTTGGGCCAATTCCACCACAAAAATCCCAGGATCACCGTAGCTAATGATGAACATAAAATAGCGATAGAAATAGCATGATACTCAACGGCTAAAAAAGACAAAGGCAACAATAGAAAAAGTGCTTCTACCGAGGCAATGCCATCAATACCATCCATAAAATTGAATAAATTGGTAGACCATAATAGAGATAGAACGGCCAGGCAAGATCCCGCTACAATACCAACATTTACATGTGTAAAAATCAGATGATAATCAGAAATCCCACCTATCAAAAAAATAAATAGCAAGGAAGCGCCTATTTGAAAAAGAAATCGAATTTTTCTGCCTAAACCAAATGCATCGTCTAAAAAACCTAATAAAGCCACGATAAGCCCAGAAAAGAAAATAGGCCAATTCAATTGGGATACAGCCAGGTATATTAACCAGAGTAACATAAACACCATCCCCCCTCCTCGGGGTGTATTTTGCACATGCGAGGAACGATGATTAGGAATATCCACAAAACCTAATCGGGGAGAAAAAGAATAATAGAATCGAGTTAAAATTAAAGAGGATAAAAAGAGGAAAAGGTATATCATAGACTATCTCACCAGCTCCTCATAAGCTTCTAAAATAGTTTGATTAACGACGTTGATATCATACTCTTTTTCCACGCGCTGACGGGAGGCTTTTCCCATGGAATCGATTTTTTCAGGCTGGATAAAAAAAGACTGAAGCGCCTCGGCTAATGCACGAAAATCCTTAGGAGGTACTAAATGGCCATTCACACCTTCTTGCACAATGGCATTACAACCCGGTGTTTGAGTAGTAACAATAGGTCTTCCAACAGCAGCTGCCTCAATCAATACTTTTGGTATGCCCTCTCCATAACAAGTGGGTAAACAAACAACATGAGCACACTGGAAAAGCGGTAACATATTCGCATAAAAACCGAGATATTCAATACAACCTTCTTGGTCCCATTGGTGAATTTGTTGAGGAGAAATAGCCTCTGGATTTTCATAATCTATCTTACCGGCTAATAAGAACTGAGCATTGAATTTATTTTTCAGCAACCGAGCTGCTTCAACATATTCTCCCACCCCTTTCGACCATAGCAAACGGCAAGCCAACAATACCACAAAGGGGGGAGAAGGCGGTATAGGATAGGGCCTAAATTTTTCCATATCAACGCCCGATCCTTTGATTAACACGGTTTGAGAAGGCATTAATAGACGCTGTTTTATAAAATATTCTTTATCTTCATTGTTTTGTATAAGCACTTTGCTATTGGGATGAGAAAAAGAAAAACGGAGCAAAAAATTAAAAAACAGCCTCAGCAATTGATACAATTTTTTTTGAGAAGAATAAAGATGGCCACGGCCCGTAATTG
>DATDVD010000074.1:0-11153 GCA_035290065.1 Coxiellaceae bacterium
CCTGGGGATCATCTACAAAATCCATAAAACCTGCTTTCGGTCGACCCGATCGTTCGGCTAATTCTGTTAAATAGAGAGAATTTTCTGCAAACCATCGCCTAATGACACGAAGATCAATAGATTTAGGAATGGGATTTAAACCATCGTGAATCTTCTTATCAAGTTGGCTAAAAGAAGGGCAGGCCTCATCGCCAGATGCATCATCTGCTGATGTTTCATTTCCCGAAGTTTCTTCTTCGGGCACTGGAGATAGAGATAATGACACTAAGTAGGCAGCTATTCGTAATAAACATTCGAAAATAGGCCCTAAAAAAATCACTCGCGTAGGAGGCTGCTCAGGCTTCTTCTGTCGCGCTAAAAAAAGGACCTGCCTAGGAGGCTCAGGTTTCTGTAATCCAAAATTAGCGGGTTTTTTATTATTTAATATATCTTTATCACTAAAGTTGACTCCCCATTCGTCTGGCGTACCCATATTCACCAAAAGCGGACCTCTTTCTTGTCCCGTTTCAGGATCCATCCATCGAAAATCCCCGCGTTCAAAATATCGGGATACCAATCCTTCAACACCCGTTGCTGTAATAACCGTACTGGCCTCATGAACAGCCCGACGAATAGCGGCACAACTTTCGGCTAATTTTTCAGGCGAAGAATCTTTAAAATAAATAAAACTTCGGCTACTAGGAGTAAACCCTAAATTAAAGGACAATGATTTTAGTAATTGTCCCTTGTCTCGGTCAATAAAAGTAATATCTTCTGGTAACACACCACTGGCCAATAAAGCTTGAACAATTCCTTTGCCTACTTTGCCAAAACCAAATATCACGAATTTTCTACCGCGATTAAAAAGCTTTCGAGAAATTTCTTCCTCCGTTATTTCCGGTAATAATTTTGCGAGCTGCTCTCTTCTAGCAGCAATGGAGCGTAAAAGTACAGCTAATTCTATACTTCTTTCTCCATAATTTTCGCGCGCTTGCCTAGCAGCCAACATTAACCTCTCAAGTTCTTGTTCCATGGAAGAAATAATTTCTTCCCATTGCTGTCTTTCATGAGCAATTAACGCACGACGACATCCATCCCCTGTTCCATAATACGTTTCAATATTTTTGGTAATAGAATCATAATCAGCTGAGATGATGGGGTAATCCAAGCCTTCATAGACACGTGGATCTACATGCGTGAGTTCTACGCTACCTATTTTAGGCCGAATTTTACCTACTAGCCCTGCGGCACAATCGAGCGTGACATCATAGTCTCCGGAGGGAGGAAGAGGGGAATAAAAGGGAATACCTGCTCTCACTAAAATCTCTTGAATATCGGAATGAACCACCAATTCACTGGTAGCTGATACATCCAGCTCTGCACCTGCTATGAGTAACGCATACACCATAATTAATGTAGAACGTGTAAGATGGCAATTTAATAAAACTTTTTTACCCGCGAAAGGTTTGTCTCTCTCCCACTCCTCAATGAGCCGCGCTAAACCTGTCCATTCTTCAGCGGGTATCTCTTCGAAGGCTTCTCGAAGAATTCGGAGAGCTTCAGCCTTATCAAATGAGCGGGAAAGAAGAGTAGTGCTTGTTCCACCGCCGATACCGGCGACAGCAGCCGTCGTGGGCGCCGGTGCAGGCCTGGGAATAGGCATGTAAATAGGTGGTAATGCTGCTGGCATTACGGCAGCAGAAGTTCCGTCAGTCGGTAATGCTGCTCTTACTGATCGCATATTAATTCCCCTTTATTCGAAATCAAAGGCTACAACGCCTTCCGGAAAACTGATTAAATAGTGTTTAATTTTTTCAGCAATCATTTTATGTTTAGGATGCTCTAAATAACCATCCCGTGATTGGGCGTGATCAAAACGCATAATAAACCCTGTATTAAAATTTTGGTTTAATCCTTCATGGCTTTGATAATGGCCATATTCAAACGATAAAATGCCGGGGATATCTTGTTTGAGTGACGCAAGTTGTTCCATAAGCTCCGAAACCGTAGCATCATTTACATCGGGACGAAATTTCAATAACACGACGTGTTTCATTGAATGTTCTCACCTTCCAATTTGTTTGATACCGGGCAGATCCATCCAGCTCTAGAAAAGCTGAGCCCTATTGACTTGCGACGACCCCGATTAAGAAAGGGGTCAACGCTTCCGTGAATTTCTTTGCTGTGTCAGCGATTTAAAACCGCAGCAAAGTGTACAAGTCAGGCGTATTTTACTCTAATTTGAAAGGGTTGCAAACTGTTTAAATGCAAAGAAATATTAAGGTTGGGACAGCTGTTGAACGTACCGTTTCCACGCGTGATCCACCTGCGTTTTACGGTTATAATCAAACGTTTTAACGGCATTATCATCGTAGGAATAACGAATAGACACGACACGAATAGAAGAAGAGCGAAAGGCCTGTTCCATATCATTCACATTTTTCTGCTGATCGTCAGCAAATACAATGGCACGTATAACAGTAGGTGAGCGATGCAATAAGGTTTGCAACATCACACCTTTATTTTGACCGGCTACCATGAAAATACCCTTCCAATAACTAACCCATCGCGGAGAGGAGAGATTCAGTGTTTTGGCTTCTGCAGACGATAATCCAAATTTTTTCCACTGATTAATTTGATAGGGCAAATAAGGGGAAGGTGTGGGGAAGGCTACTGGCAAAGGCGTGCGTTGAAAATCGAAAGCATTGCGTTCTAATTGATTTTCGGTGCCTGGGCGCATATCGGCATTTCGTGCAGTGATTACAATAACTTTTATACCCTGCTGTTGCAAAGTTTTCACGCTGGCTGGAATATCGCTTTCTGTCGGATGCATGCGAATATTCTGTGTAACTACCGTGGAAATACGTATTAGTGCATCCTGTGTAGGGGCCACCAATTCCGGAGAATGTGGATCATTCTTTAACAATTGAGTTTGCCAGTCATACCACTGGGGGCTACCAAAATCGTGATTAGCCGTAAGTAAGGTATTATCCATGTCTAATGCCACTAATACATGCGTGGGGCCTACTTGATGGGCTAATTGTAAGGCTTGGTCTTGGATGGCTTTAAAATGCTGTGCTGTTAAAGTGGCTGCGTTGACACCAATAAAGAAGAAAAAAGAAATAAAAAATAACAATTTTGAAATTATTTTTTTCATGATACCACCTGTCGCCTAAATGAAAGCAAGTTGAAAATAATGGTAGGGGCAGAGCGTGCTCTGCCCTCCGTGCAATATTAAAATCTTGTGCTGCATTTCCGGGCAGACCACGGTCTGCCCCTACGGGTAAGAATGCATCCCTCAATTATTTACCCGGCTTGAAAATCGTAGGGGCAGAGCGTGCTCTGCCCTCCGTGCAATAGTTAAACCTTGTGCTGCGTTCTTGGGCAGACCACGGTCTGCCCCTACAAGAGATTAGGTGCCTAATACTTCGGCTACTTTTTTGCCAATTTCAGCCGGGGATTTAACGGTGTAAACACCCGCGGCTTCTAAGGCTTTAAATTTATCAATGGCGGTGCCTTTTCCACCGGCAATAATCGCTCCTGCATGACCCATTCGTTTGCCAGGCGGGGCCGTGATGCCAGCGATATAAGAAACAACCGGTTTTTTTATGTTGGATTTAATAAAATCCGCGGCTTCTTCTTCCGCACTGCCGCCAATTTCGCCCACCATCACAATAATTTCTGTTTGTTCATCGTACTCAAACATTTCTAATACATCGATAAATTGTGTGCCAGGAATAGGATCGCCTCCAATACCCACACACGTGCTTTGACCCAATCCTAATTGACTGGTTTGATTGACTGCTTCATACGTTAACGTGCCTGAACGCGAGACAATACCCACTTTTCCTTTTTTATGAATATAACCTGGCATAATACCAATTTTGCATTCGCCCGGTGTAATAACGCCAGGACAATTGGGGCCAATCAAACGCGCATCTTTGTTAGCAAGATACGCTTTTATTTCGAGCATATCCAAGACGGGAATACCTTCGGTAATACAAATCACCAATTGAATACCACCTTCAACCGCTTCAATAATAGAATCTTTACAAAAAGGCGCAGGAACAAAAATCACACTGGCATCAGCCCCTGTCGCGTCCACCGCATTACGCACGGTATTAAATACGGGCAAACCTAAATGTGTTTCTCCTCCTTTACCCGGCGTTACACCCCCTACCATTTTCGTGCCGTATTCCATGGCTTGTTGAGAATGAAAAGTGCCTTGATTACCAGTAAAACCTTGGCAAATGACTTTGGTATTTTTGTTAATTAAAATGCTCATCTACTTAACCTCTTTTACGACACGGGCAGCGGCAGCGGCAAAACCTTCTACCGCAATGATATTCAATCCACTGTCTTTTAATTTTTTAAGGCCTAATGCCGCATGGGTTCCCTCTAATCGAACCACAACAGGTATCGATACCCCTACTTCCTTCACAGCACCCATAATGCCCTCGGCGATTAAGTCACAGCGCACAATTCCGCCAAAAATATTGACTAAAACTGCTTTGACTTGTTTATCCGATAAAATAATTTTAAACGCTTCTGTCACGCGTTCTTTAGTAGCCCCACCGCCTACATCCAGAAAGTTGGCCGGTTCGCCGCCATTTAATTTAATTAAATCCATAGTGGCCATGGCAAGCCCTGCTCCATTGACCATGCAGCCGATGTTTCCTTCTAATGCAATGTAACTTAAATCCCATTCTTTAGCACGACGTTCGCGGTCATCTTCTTGTGTGGGATCGCGCATTTCAATAATATCGGGCTGACGATACAACGCGTTATCATCAATGGTTATTTTTCCATCTAAACAAATTAATTGGCCTTCTTTTGTCACTACTAATGGATTAATTTCTAAAAGGCTTAAATCTTTTTTGATGCACATTTGATACAAACCGGTCATCAATTTGACAAAGGCTTTCATTTGATCGGGCGTCAATCCTAAACCAAACCCTAATTCACGGCATTGGTAGGATTGCAAACCCACTACAGGATCAATGATGGCTTTCAGAATTTTTTCCGGGCTTTTATGAGCCACTTCTTCAATTTCTACACCGCCTTCGGTAGAAGCCATAAATACTATTTTTTGGGCCGAGCGATCGATCACCGCACCTAAGTATAATTCACGCGCAATGTTAGAAGGTGCTTCTACCAATACGGCATTAACAGGTTGACCGTGGGCATCTGTTTGGTAAGTCACCAATCGTGTGCCTAGTAATTTTTGAGCCAGCGCGCGCACTTCATTCAAATTGTTAACTAGCTTCACACCTCCGGCTTTGCCACGCCCTCCGGCATGCACTTGTGCTTTGACAACCCAACCATTCCCACCCAAACGATTGGCCGCATCCACCGCTTGTTCAACGCTGATGGCCACTTCACTGGCAGGAACCGGCACGGAAAAAGATTTTAATAAATGTTTTGCTTGATATTCGTGTAAATACATTCTGTTTGCTACCTCTTTTTAAAGCTCTAATAAAGCCTTCCCAGGATTTTCAATATATTCCTTCACAGCCACGAGAAAACGGACGGAATCCGCACCATCAATTATTCGATGATCATAGGACAAGGCCAAATACATGATGGGACGCGCTAAAATTTGTCCACTTTCTACGACAGCACGTTCTACAATATTGTGCATACCTAAAATCGCGCTTTGCGGTGGATTAATAATAGGAGTTGATAACATAGAGCCAAATACGCCCCCATTCGTAATAGTAAATGTACCGCCTTGCATATCGTCTAACGTGAGTTGGCCATTTTTTGCTTTGTTAGCAAAATCACTAATGCCGCGTTCAATGCCTGCCATTGAGAGTTGATCAGTATCGCGTAAAATAGGTACCACCAGTCCGCGCGGGCTCGCAATTGCAATACCGACATCGAAATAATTGTGATACAGCACATCTTGTCCATCAATAGAGGCATTCACAATCGGAAATTGTTTCAGTGCATCCACCACGGCTTTTACAAAAAATGACATAAACCCTAAACGTACGCCGTGTTTTTTCTCGAATGCATCTTTATATTTAGTGCGTAAATCCATCACGGATTTCATGTTCACTTCATTAAACGTCGTTAGTAAAGCGGATTCTTGTTGAACTTGTACCAATCGTTGCGCCACGCGCGCCCGTAACCGAGACATGGCGACACGCTCTTCTTTTCGTTCATGGGAAACCGATATTTTCGCAGAAGGCGCAGTACTTCCGCCTTTAATCACTTGTTCTACATCTTCTTTGGTCACACGACCGTCTTTTCCGGTTCCTTTAACCTCTTTAATGTTAAGACCATGTTCAGCTATTAAACGACGAACCGAAGGGCTGAATTCATCGGCATCCGAAACAGGATTCGAAGTTTCTTGTTGGGGTTTTTCAGCAACAAGCGTTTTCGCAGGAGTGCTTTCTTTTTCCACGGCTTTGGGCGCACTTCCAGCTACTCCTTCTTTAACCGCGCCGAGTACATCACCTGCTTTTACGGTAGCCCCTTCTTTTGCAGTAATAGACTCTAATACACCATTGGCCGGTGCAGAGACTTCCAGCACAACTTTGTCTGTTTCCAAGTCCAATAATTTTTCGTCGCGCTCAACAGAGTCCCCTGCTTTTTTATACCACTTGGCAACCGTAGCATCGGCGACGGATTCTGGCAATCCAGGAACTTTAATCTCTATACTCATCTTCATTCTCCAAACCTAATGCTTGCAGCACTAGTTGTTCTTGTTTTTGTTTATAATAAGCGGGATATCCTACGGCAGGAGAGGCCATCGGGCTTCGACCTGCGTACGAGAGAGTTTGTCCTTCCTGAAGACATTGTTGAATACGATCTCGAATAATAAACCAAGCACCTTGATTTTTAGGCTCTTCTTGACACCATACAACCTTTTTAACGTGGGGATATTGCTTTAATATCGCTTTTATTTCTTCATACGGGAACGGATAGAGTTGTTCCACTCTCACCAAAGCAATAGAATTCATTTTTTCCGCTTCGCGCTTCTCCAAGAGGTGATAATAAACTTTTCCGCTACACAGCACGACACGATTCGTTTGAGCCAGTGTAACCGCAAGATTTTTTTCTGGAATCACTAATTGATAACCGCCTTGTGTTAAATCCTCTAAAGAGGAAACCGCCAATTTATGCCGTAATAAACTTTTGGGTGTAATAACAATCAAAGGAATACGCGCTACATGGTGCATCTGGCGACGCAGTAAATGGAATATTTGTGCCGGTGTAGAAGGAATACACACTTGCATATTATATTGCGCACATAATTGCAAATAACGCTCAAGACGTGCAGAGGAATGCTCAGGGCCCATCCCTTCATAGCCATGGGGCAAAAACAAGGTTAATCCAGCTAAACGCTCCCATTTTTGCCAGGCTGAACTCATAAATTGATCCACAATAACCTGAGCACCATTCGCGAAATCACCAAATTGTGCTTCCCAAATCACTAACGCATCGGGATCGGTAGAAGCATAACCGTATTCAAATCCCATTACGCCTAATTCCGACAAAATAGAATCGTAAATTTCAAACGGAGCCTGCGTGGGCGAGAGATGTTGCAATGCAACAAATTCTTGAGCCGTTTTCGAATCATAAATCGTAGCATGGCGATGAAAAAACGTGCCTCGACGTACATCTTGTCCTGAAAAACGAACACGATACCCTTCAATCAATAACGTGGCATAAGCCAACATTTCTGCACATCCCCAATCCAGAGGACGTTGCCCCGCTACCATTTCTTGCCGTGCTTTCAGCAATAATCCCACTTGTCGCTGTAATTCAAATCCTGATGGCACCACTGTTAATTTTTCGCCCAGACTGCGTAAGATCTGAAGGGCAACTCCTGTTTCAACAGGAATTCCCAATTGAGTTTGATCCAAATAGCGAATCCAAGCTTTTTTATTTTCATTTAATAATCCACCTGATGTTAACGTACGAACCATCGATTTGCCTTGATCTAATTGATCACGGTATTCGTTTATCCACGTTTTAACATCATCAGAGGTGCATATTTTTTCTTGAATTAAATGCTCGGAATACAAAGCCAACGTGCCAGGATGCGCATCTACACGTTGATACATACTCGGATTCGTCGCACGAGGTTCATCCGCTTCATTATGACCATGCCGTCGAAAACACACCAAATCAATCACAATATCCTGGTGAAATTGCAGGCGATACTCCATGGCCATTTGAGCCGCTTTCACCACTGCTTCTGGATCATCCCCATTGACATGTAAGACAGGGGCTTCAATCAGTTTGGCAATATCCGTACAATAACGGGAAGAACGAGAATCTTCCGGATGCTCACTGGTAAAACCAATTTGATTATTAATGACCACATGTACCGAGCCCCCCACTCCAAAGGCGCGTGTTTGCGACATGTTGAGCGTTTCCATTACAATGCCTTGCCCTGAAAACGCCGAATCACCGTGCACAATAATACCCATTGCATATTCTCGACCACTATCGGTATGTCGATCTTGACGAGAACGTACGGAACCCAATGCCACTGCCGAAATAAATTCTAAATGAGACGGATTAAAGGCCAAAGATAAGTGAACGACTTCACCGGGCGTTTCCACATCCGAAGAATAACCCAGGTGATATTTTACATCTCCCGTTGTTTTCCATTCTTGATTTTTACCTTCAAATTCCGCAAAAACTGCCTCCGTGGGTTTCCCCATAACATTCACTAACATATTTAAGCGACCGCGATGTGCCATCGCAACCACCATTTCTTTAACACCGTGGGTTCCGCCATGATCCACTAATTTTCTCATCAGTGGAATAAATGATTCTCCACCTTCTAATGAGAAACGTTTTTGGCCTACATATTTTTTATCCAAATATTTTTCTAATGTTTCTGCATTAATAAGATTTCTAAGAATGTCACGCTTGGCATCAGCCTCAAATGGTTTATTGAACAAGGTATGTTCAAAATAATGACACAACCATTGGTATTTTTTCTCATCGCTGACATATTCATATTCCAACGCTAAGGTGTTGGAATAGACTGCTTTTAATTTTTTATAAATATCATTTAAAGTGGCATACGTATTGTCGAAAAGGCCGCGAGCATTAAACATGCTATTAAAATCCAGCGGGGACAAATCATAATACGATAATTCCAATCGGGAATCACTGCCCTCGCGGCGTTTGAGAGGGTCTAAATGAGCGCCAATATGGCCCCACTGACGGTAGGCTTCAATTAAATCATCCACGACTTCTTGTTTGAGAGAGGCAGCTTCTGCCGGCACAGGGGCGGTTCGTTGGCCTCGCACCAAAACTTCTTCCCGAAATTGCTCTTGAATTTGCCGATGCTTCAAGTCGTTAATGGCTTCTTTGGTCACGGTAGGCAGACTTTCAAAATAGTGACGTAATTCCGAGGAAACGGCATTAGGATTTTGTAAATAATCCTCATACAACGCCTCTAAATACGGCGCATTACCATCAAACAGATAGGAATTTTCGTATAATTCTTTCATTAGGTTTAGCTGGATTCTTTTAGCATTTCGCTTTTAATTTCACGAATCGCTTTTGCAGGATTTAAATCTTTAGGACATACGGTCGCACAATTCATAATGGTGCGGCATCGGAACACTGAAAAAGGATCTTTTAGCCGCTCTAATCGTTGAATTTTATCGGTATCACGCGAATCTGCAATAAAACGATAAGCAGTCAATAAACCGGCAGGCCCCACAAATTTATCGGGATTCCACCAAAATGAAGGGCAAGCCGTTGAACAGCACGCACATAAAATACACTCGTATAAACCATCGAGTTTTGCGCGATCTTCAGGAGACTGTAAACGTTCACGCGCTGGCACTTCTTGATTATTTTTTAAATAGGGTTTCACGCGATACAATTGTTCATAAAACTGGGTCATATCGACAATTAAATCCCGAACAATAGGAAGCCCCGGTAAAGGCCGAACCGTAATTTCATCGGGTAATTGATCAATTCGTGTAATACAAGCCAACCCATTGCGACCATTCACATTCATTCCATCTGAGCCACACACCCCCTCACCACAAGAGCGCCGAAAACTCAGCGTAGGATCTCTTTCTCGTAAGGCTTCTAAGGCATTAAGCAGCATATTGCCCTGAAATTCGGTGGTGTTAAGCGCATACACTTGTAAAAAAGGGGTTTTATCCTTTTCAGGGTTGTAACGGCTAACAGAAATTTTTAACGTACGTGCTGTCATTATTCTCTCTCTGCCAATAGAACAGGTTCCATATCTCGGGGTTTCATATTTACCGGGCGATAAGCTACTGCGCCCTCTTTAAAATACAAGGAATGTTTTAACCAATTTTTATCATCCCGTTCCGTATAATCATAACGCGAATGAGCACCGCGCGATTCTTTACGATTCAGGGCACCCACGGCGGTAGCGATACCAATCTCCATTAAATTATCCAGCTCTAACGCTTCAAAACGTGCCATATTAAATACCGTCGAGCGATCGATAAGCTTTGCTTTTTGTAAACGCTCGGCTAAGACGCGTAATATACGAAGCCCTTCTTCCATTTTTTTCTCTTCCCGGAATACACCAAAATGTTCGCTCATGGTTTTCTTTAAGTGATGACGAATATCCGCCATATCTTCGGTGTTGTTATCTCGCTCCCAACGACGATAACGGGACATGGCTGCATCAATGGCATCGTCTTTAACATGGGCATAATCCAATCCACGCGCTAATTTATCTTCTAAATCTAATCCTACCGCACGACCAAATACCACTAAATCCAATAAGGAATTAGTGCCTAATCGATTAGCTCCATGAACAGAGACACAAGCACATTCCCCCGCTGCATATAAACCTTCCACGATTTGTTCTTGTCCACGCTCATGTGTTAATACTTGGCCGTGCATCGTTGTTGGAATACCACCCATCATATAATGACAAGTAGGTGCGACGGGAATAGGATCTTTTACCGGGTCCACTCCTGCAAATTTAATCGATAATTCACGAATACCGGGCAAACGTGTTCTAATCACTTCTTCGCCAACGTGATCTACTTTTAACAACACATAGCGCTGTTGAGGCCCACAACCACGACCCTCTAAAATTTCCGTCATAATGGAACGTGCGACAATATCACGGCACTCTAAATCTTTTAAATGCGGTGAATACCGTTCCATAAAACGTTCGCCATCTTTATTTAATAAATAACCGC
>DATDVD010000075.1:0-13245 GCA_035290065.1 Coxiellaceae bacterium
ATTCCGAAGCTCTTCTAATGCGGGGGCTAAGAACAAAATCCCGGGCTGAGGTGGCTAGAAGGCGCGCTATTTTTGAGCGAAGACCCATGGGTGAAGGAGCAGCTGCCGCCGGGGCCAACGCTGCTCCTATGGCTCCCCCTAAGCCGCCTGCTGCGGCGGAAGGAGGAAGGCGCGTTTGGGTACGCAGGAAAAAACCGGCTCCGGAAGGAGTGGCGGTACCTGCCCCTGCGGCTATCTCTGCTGCTCCGCCACAACCTTCCGCCGCCGCCGCACCTAAACCGCCCGGTGCAGAAGCTCCTCAAGCAAGTGCACATGTGCGGCGAATTATGAGACGAGGAGCAGGAACGCGAGAACGAGCTAAAAAACCTGGCGCGGAAAGTGTCACAGAGAGCGAGCGAGATTCCCTTGTATCAGGAGGTAGCGAAACAGAAGGAGACTCTCTTCTGCCAGCAGGCACTGGAGAAGGCGGTGGTGGTGCACCTACCCTTCGTGAAGAACGACGAACGCCGGCACAAGCAGAAGCGCGTTCACCGTTAGGACCTCTTGATGATGCTAAACCACGCCGAGAATCCGTTTCTGTGGGACGAGATTCCAGTTATCGAGGGGTAAGTGCAAAACCTACTCAGCCGCGACGTGACAGTGGGATGTCGCCTGCCTCACCTGCTACTCCGCCTCGACAATAAAAGGCATAGAGGATACGCAGCAGCAGCACTACCCCACTGCTTACAAATAGTTTATACTGTCGCCACTTTTCAGGGATGACTTCATGTAATACTTAGCCTATTTCTAGGCTTGCATTCGCATTCAAGGAAGCGCACTAAGGGGGTTTTATGCCATTGAGCAAACTGGATGGCCGTTTATCTTTTTTTGCATCGATTATTCTATCGGCGATGATTAACATGGTAGGCATTTCTTTTGCGTGGGCAGGTAGTCTCGTGGACACTCAGCAAGGTGTCGCTGCGAATACTGAGCCAGCGGTTGCGCCGATGACACCGGTCGTAGTCACTCCTGACGTAGAAGCTACTGTTTATCCCGGCTCTCTAAAAGATAATATTACACGCATCGCGCAACAATTTGGTTGGAATCAAGTGGTGTGGAATGTGCCGAATGATTACCGTTGGGTGGGCACTGTTAAAGTGCATGGCAAAGATTTTGATATCATTTTAATGCAAGTACTAAAAGATTACCCGGTTCAAGCGATTTTTTATGAAGGCAATCATGTATTAGTGATTACACCGAGGACTATTTAATGAAGCGCTGCCATCGATGGGTGTTACTGGTGAGTGCATTACTCGCTGCATGTGATGTAGGAACGTATCGATCCGCTGAATTGGGTATTAATAGCACGGAACGCACCATTCAAGAGAAACGCATGGATGCGCAATTAGCAAAGCCGGTTCTTCATCAAAACGGTTATTACGTCAATACAAACCCCATTGAATTTGATCGTTCTCCGCGTTGGCTTCGTCAGAAAATTGACTTGCAAGCGGAAAAAATGCCGATGCAATTGTTGGTGCAACAAACCTTGGCGGGCAGCCAAATGATTTCGACGTACGATAAAACGGTACAATCGTCTCGAGCGGTGACGTTGCATTTTAAAGGTACGGTGCATCAAGCATTGGATCAAATTTCCAAAGAAACGGGTTATTATTATACGCTTCAAAATAATCATCTCGAATGGTCTGCGTTTGAAACGCGTACCTTTAATGTGTCTTTTATGCCGGGTTCTTCGACGTATTCGCTAGGAGCTAAACAAGGTGGTAATGCACCCGCCGGTGGTGAAAATGTTACGGGCGGATTGCAAGATGAGCAATACAGTAATTTATCGGCCAATCTTTCTATTTGGAATGACCTGAAAAGAACCGTAGAGCAATTGAAATCGGCCGAAGGAAAAGTAGTGGTGTCGGAATCGACGACCTCTGTGACGGTTCGTGATTATATGGCCAATGTGGAAGCGGTTGCGGATTATATTGATCATCTCAATGCCTTGTTATCGCAAGAAGTGGCGATTCAAGTGGAAGTGTTAGAAATCGAACTGAAAAAAGATTTTAACTATGGCATTGACTGGGACATGGTGGGTAAAGCCCTGAATCATCATTATGCGATTCTTGGAAGTTTAGGAGGGGCTACTAATATTGCGGGTAATAATTTAATTTCCAAAAGCCCCGATTCTTCCTTATTGAAATTAATGATTGGCCAAGAAAATAGTCATAATGTGTTCTTAAACGCATTAAGTGAGCAAGGGCGACTACGAATTGTGACACAACCGCGTGTTGTTACGATGAACAATCAAGTGGCATCCATTCGTATTACGCAAGATACGGCGTATTTAAAAAGCATTAGCACGACGCAAAATGAAAATTCTACTCAAACGTCTATTACGCCGGGAACCGTACGATCTGGGTTTACGTTGTATTTATTGCCGAAAATTCAAGATAACCAAGTATTTTTACAAATTTCATCGACGCTTTCGGATTTAGTAAGAATGGAAAAAGAAAGCACGGCACCCAGTAATAATCGCCGTACTGTAAGTGGAATGGCGGATATTACGACCGATAGTAATTCTTCTTCTAATTACGAAGCGATTGAAGTGCCTACATTAGCGGAAAAATCCTTTAATCAACGAAGCTTAGTGCAGTCCGGCGCTTCCTTGATTATCGCAGGTTATAAACGGTTGCGGGATGAAACCGATTCGGCTTCACCGTTTGATATTGCTTTGCTCGGGGGAAAAGGTGCAGAAACACAAAATGTGGAAACACTGATTGTCATTACGCCACGCATTATTAAGAGTACGCATTAATGACTCGTATTGCACGTGAAGATGGGATTCAATTTATTTTACAGCCGTATCGTGAAACAATCACGGCTGCTAAAAAACAATTAATTTTGCAGAAACTACAGCTATTATCCAATCAACACGGGCCTTTTGTTCGCTTATTTAAACGCACCGTGAATACGATTGAGGCGGTGTTTGCCTTAGAACCAGGCTATTTAGCCGGCGAAACTATTTATCGAGCCTTGCGAAAGCAATTTGAACCCACCTTAGGCTCCTTAGAAAATATTATCTATTGTGAAATGCTGCCGGCTTCTCACGAAGTATTGGTGGTGGTGGTGCAAAATGGATCGGTGTATTTGGATGCCAACATTCCTGCTGATGTATTTCAACTTCAAGAAGAATTAACGGCATTCCTAGTAACAGGGCAGGCATATCATGTGTTTGTGGTAGGTGGAGATATTCCCCTGACGGATAAAGCGGTGGATGGAAAAATGTGTTTACCCGCCCAAACCGTGGCTAGTTTTAATAGGGTAGTGGAATCAATATTGACCGGCCTTTCCAAAGAGACAGGTTGTGAAGTGATGCCCATGGGGGCCGCGCTAAAAGCGGCGCATTTGGATCAAAATCATACCTTTGTTTACGGAGCTGTTTTTTTTCTTGTTCTGCTGATTTTTATGGGGTGGTGGCTTTGGGAGCGTTCGGACTCTGCTGCTTCTGCAGTAGCTACGCAAACGACAACCGTGGAATCGCCATATCTTGCTTACAACCGTGCGATGATGACACCGGCACCCTATCAACAATTAAGCGAACTAGCAGAAAAATTAGAGACACTTTATTTTGCTCCGGGATGGGAAGTGAATAAACTGTGGTTTGATGGCAGCAATTACAAAGTAGTCTTGCAGCAAAAAAATGGCACGGTCCAAGCACTACGTACTTGGGCAGAACAAAATGGTGTTCGTTTTGAGTTGCAAAATCAAACGGCAGAAGTCTCCTTACCCTCCTATTTGTTAGCCAGAAAAAAACCGCAAGATGTATATAGTTTACAGCAAGTAGAAACATTGTTGATTGATCAATTAGAAACCTTAACGCCGAGTAAAGATGTATTCGTAGGAAAACGCGTGATGCATGGGCCTGTGCAAGCAGTAGAATTAAGTATTCATCTGCAAAAAGCCAGCACGCAAGCGTTAAAAATCATCGCGAAAGAATTAAAAGACTTGCCCGTGTCGCTGACAATGGTTAGCTTAAAAATGGAGAATGGATTATTATCGGGCGAAATAAAATTATCGGTGTGGGGAAATTAAGCATGCACTTGGAGAAAAAGCAAAAAATAATGGTGGCGGTTACGGTATTAACCTTTGCCTTATTAATTTGGCAAGTGTACGACATGATGGTAGGAGATGTAACGCCTGTGACACCTCCTGCTAAACCTGCTGTGGTTAAAAAAGCGGATGCGTCTAAAAAAGCCAATAAACCGGTAGAAAAAAAGGCGGAAAACCTATCGACTTCATCCGTGACGGTGCAATCCCAGTCCAAATCTCAATCCCAAGCCTCGAGCATTAAAGCGCAGGCAGAATATGTGTCGTTGGCTAATCAATATGAGTTGGCAAAAATGCAACGTCAATTACTGGAACAAGAATTGGCCATTGCGCAGACTCGAAATAATATTGCCAAATTAAACGAAGAAACATCGAATTTAGGTTCTGCTGCGGACTCCTCCACGTCCCTGTCGACGGCGGATAATTCGGGTATGCGATTGGCGTATTTGGCGAAGCAAGGCAATCGATGGGTGGCGACGTTAGTCAAGAATGGCGAATTTATGAATGTGTCGGCAGGCGATTCCTTTGTGAATGGTTTAAAAATTCTGAATGTCAATGAAGACGGCATCATTCTGGATCAAGGCAACACGCGCATGCAAGTGAATTTTCAAGGCATAGTAGGACAATCTATTTTATACCCTGAGCCTCCGACGGATAGTTTGATGCAAGTCTCTCGCACCTTGAATTTGCCAGAAGTTAAACTGGAAGACGATACTTCTGCGAATCGTGCTAATTTGGAGCGTAAGCCGATACAGTGACTGTAGGGAAATATGCTATAATCACTGAAAAATAAGGATATGCGTATGAAATTATATCCCTTGTTCGTTTCAACGATGCTGTTGGCATTAATAGTGTCAGCTTGCGAACCAATGAATCCCCCTCAAACCGATCCACTGGGTACTACGAGTGGGGAAGCGGTGACCCAAAGCGATGCATTGCCTTCTCAGGATTTTACGGTTGAACAACATTTGTTAGCGGAATTGCAATCACAAGGTGTTCTAGTCGTGGAAAAAGGTGATCAATTACGGTTAATTATTCCTACCGATACTTTTTTTATGGCGCAATCCTCCGAAGTAAAAGAATCTAAATTACCGGATTTAGCGTTGATTGCCAGCGTTTTAAAAACGTATCCCCATTCTCACATCAATGTGTATGGCTATAGTGATAACATCCGCAGTCGCACGTATGGAAAAAATCTTTCCTTGGAATATGCGCAGGTAGTCGCGGCTTATTTATGGAATGCGGGTGTAGAAGTTAATCGCATTAAAGGATTAGGCAATCAACATCGTGTGGCTAGTCACGCCACGCCCCAAGGTGGCGCGGATAATCGTCGAGTCGAAATTTTAGTGTCCTAACATTAATTATGCCAGGCTGCTTGAAGAATATTGCCGGAGCCTTCGCTATGTTGGGTGTTATGATGCGGCCATTTATAATAAAAAATCTGACTATTGTCGTAGGCAAATCCGCGTAAATTTTTCGTTGAAATCACGTAGGCTAAGGCATTGTTTTGTGTTTGCACCCAATTGCGTTTTGCTCTTAAATATTCGGCTTGCGAGACGGCCGAATCTCGAAGATGTGCTTTGAGCCAGGTTGCCCTGCCGGCTAAGCGAATTAAACTTTGACCTTCCGCTGCGACAGTAACCCGAGGGCTATCTACCCAAGCGGCATCGAGCAGGCTGTTATCATGACTCGTAATAAACGCCATATCCAATTGTCCGTTTAAATTAGCCTGCGCATTGCCTCGCGTTTCAATGGCCAAACGATGAGCGAATAGGGTGCCTTTTAAACGCGCTTCGCCGCCTAATATAATTTGATTTAAAGTGGGTGTGGTCACAATAGCGGATATGCGCGTGTTGGAACGAAACAGGCCCGAACCACTATTTAATACCAATAGCCCATTATTGACAGAGGCTGTAGGAGACGCGGTAGAACCTTTGGGAAGGTAAAACAAAACTTGTGATTGTTTGCCGGGTCTTAGCGTGATATCGATAGGGTCGTTAGCTTGCAGGGCATTAAATGAGCTCACGGGAATTCGCTGGGCGACGATTTGGGGGCCTTTTGACGGTACTTCATGAGCCCTTTTATACGTTGTGATTCCACCGGCGAGACTGACGGATGAAAAACCCATTGCTACAGTTAAGAGAAGAATAGTTATATAACGGGTTATCACAATACACTCCTTTATTAGCAATGGAATGGTGTCATTATAACTGAATCGACTAGTGATTTCCTCTACGAGGAGGATTGCCCATGCAACAAGGTCTTTAAGTGGCGCAAGGCTTGTGCTCGATGACTTAATTGGTTTTTTCGTTCGGGGGATAATTCCGCGGCGGTGCAGCCTTCGGTAGGAATAAATACGATGGGATCGTATCCAAATCCTTCTGTGCCGCGTGGGGCCTCTAAAATTTCACCCTCCCATTGGCCAAGCGCAATTAAAGGAGCAGGATCGTTGGGAGAGTTCATCCACACAATGCAAGAATAAAAAAAAGCATATCGATCTTTTTTACCCTGCATCGCGCCCCTTAATTTTTCGATACGTGCTTTGGCACTGGTTTGTTCACCCGCATATCGTGCGGAATGAACGCCGGGCTTTCCATCCAAAGCACGTACGCATAAACCAGAATCATCGGCAATAGCGGGCAATCCTGTTTGGTGAGCGGCATGACGTGCTTTAATAATGGCATTTTCAATAAACGTAGTACCTGTTTCAGGGGGTGAAGCAATATTTTTTTCGGCTTGAGGAATTAGTTTTATGGGCATATCCCGCAAAATAAAATGTATTTCTTTAAGCTTGCCTTCGTTAGAAGAGGCAAGAATAACGGTTTGCATTAAAATTCACCCCAATATTCGCCGTCTTCAACACACCCGCTGATTTGTGAATGAGCGATGGTTTTTAAACGCGTGGATAAATTATTACAGGCCTTTATCGGCAAATGTGGCAGAGTGATTTTAACATATTGGGGGTTGCTGCCTGGCGAAACTTCAATCACACCACTCCACGGATCTTGTGTAATATTGTTATTGGAGGGAATAAGGTCTGCATCAATTAATGCTTGCATGGAAATTGTTTGACTGTCGTTAATTTGAGTATCCTCAGAAAAATTCGGCTGATTCTGTGCTTTTAACCAGGTGTAACTCGCTTCCGTTAATAAATGAATTTGACTCAATGCACGAGACACTTTTCCATTTAAACTGCTAACGGAAAAATAGCGAAAAGTCATTCCAAAAATTAATGCGATAATAGCAAGAGAGAGCATGAGTTCTAAAAGGCTAACGCCCGTTTGTTTGAAGAGAAACTTTTTCATGAGGGAACTGTCCTACCGTAAAACGTTCGTGTTGTTGTAAGTCTTGATACGACATGATTTTATCATACTTTGCACGACCGAGAAGCAGGCGAACAGCAGCGGCTTGATGATAGCCATGTTCAAGGACTAACCAGCCGCCTGGCTTTAAATGCAACGGTGCCGTTTGAATAATGGTTTCAAGGTCGGCAAGACCTTCGTTGGAAGAGACTAAGGCTGTTAGTGGCTCAAATGATAGGTCAGCCAAATGCGGATCGTGAGGCGCAATATAAGGTGGATTGCTTACTATCACATCACAGCGTTCCGGAAGCGCCGTGCACCAATCGCTTTTTAGGAGGTGAATGTTGGAGAGAGAATAGTGATCCCTATTTTGTTTCGCAACCGACAGCGCTTTGTCTGATTGATCGAGGGCTAGGAGGGTCCAGTGAGGGCGTTCCAGAGCTAAAGCTATGGCAATGGCGCCCGATCCTGTGCCTAAGTCTGCGACTGTGAGGGGTTTTTCATCCCACTTTTCTAGGATCCATTCAATTAAATGTTCGGTTTCAGGCCGAGGAATTAATACATCGGGTGTAACTTTTAAACACATTTTCCAAAAATGTTGATAGCCTATTAAATAGGCCATTGGTTCGCCTTGCGCACGGCGTTCCACGAGAGCTTCAAAATGTATTTGATGTTCAGAGGAAATAGGGGCGTCTGAGTGAGTAAGTACGTATTCGCGTCTTTGTTGCAATACATGAGCGAGTAATAATTCAGCATCCAGCGAGAAAGTGGCGCTTTTAGGCTTTAAGTAGGCTTTAGATTGTTGAAGTAAGGATAAGAGTGTCATACCATACCGTATGATATCAACCTTTAAGCGCCAGTACACGTTCAAAGATTTATTGCTGATTAAGGTAGAGAATAGCTTAAAAACCATAGCGGGTGACTATAAAAAAGGCCGGGATAATCCGGCTCATCGTATAAACGATATCCCTTTAACGAATGAAGAACGCCGGCGTGCGGGCAGTCTCATGCGTGTTAATCATACGGGCGAAGTCTGTGCCCAAGCCTTATATGAGGGGCAGATGTTAGTGGCTAGAAAGCCTGATGTGCGAGCTTTTCTTCAAAAATCCGCCGAGGAAGAAACCGATCATCTGGCCTGGTGTCATGAACGTTTGAAAGAATTAGAAGCCCATCGCAGTTATTTAAATATTCTGTGGTATTGGAATGCTTTTTTGATTGGCGTGATAGCCGCATTAGCGGGGGATGCGTATAGCTTAGGTTTTGTCGAAGAAACGGAATGCCAAGTCGGCCAACATTTCCAGAACCATTTTCAAAAACTTCCCGAAGATGATTTAAAAAGCCGCGCGATTTTGAACCAAATGTGCGAAGAGGAAGCTCATCACGGTCAATTAGCTCGAGAAATGGGTGCCACATCCCTGCCTTTTTTCATCAAGCCATTAATGAAAATCACTGCCCGCATTATGACTACCACGGCTTATTTTCTGTAATTCCCTTCGATAAAATACAGGATTGTTTCTTTTTTTTTTCCTATACTCCAAAAATGACCAAGAGTGATAACTCCAGTACTCGATATCTCATTGTCGCTACCACGGCGGGATCGGTATTGGAGATGTATGATTTTGTGATTTATAGCTTTTTTGCCATTATTCTCGGGAAATTGTTCTTCCCCTCTCAGCAAGCTTTGGTGCAGTTGATTGCTACGTATGGCATTTTTGCCCTGGGTTATTTAGCGCGTCCCCTGGGTGGCATTATCTTTGGGCATATTGCAGATCGGTTTGGCCGGCGCAATGGGTTAGCTATTTCGGTGGTCAGCATGGGTATCCCTATTGTGGCGTTAGGGCTTTTACCCACCTATCAAAGCATTGGGATTTGGGCGCCCATTCTATTAACAGTGGTTCGTGTTTTTCAGGGACTTTCCGTAGGGGGGGAGTTCCCCAGTGCAGCTACTTTTTTAAGTGAACATGCACCGCCTTCCGAACGTGGGTTTGAAACGAGTTGGTTATTTTTTGGAATTAATGGCGGTATTTTACTGGCTTCTTTAGTGGGATACGTGGTCACAGAATCGTTTCATGCCAATCAAACGGCTTTATTAAGTTGGGGTTGGCGTATTCCGTTTTTATTAGGGGGTGTGTTAGCAGCTGTTGGGTATTACATTCGTCGAAACTTAGGTGAAACGCATGCCTTCCAAGAACTAAAATACAATAGAAGCATAGAAAAAATCCCTTTCATGTACGTGTTGCGGCATCATATGGGCGACACGCTAAAAGGATTTGGAGCCACCGCGGCGATGGCTTCTGCTATCAGCTTAATTTATTTGTATATGCCGACGTATTTAACCCAATTTGTTCATTTGCCGTTATCAACAGCCTTATTATTTAACGCGATTAATTTAGTGGTGTTAATTGTGATGCTGCCTATTATGGGAAAATGGTCCGATTATTTCAGTCGCCGAGTAGTGACGAGTATTGGGGGATTTTTACTGGTGTTTAATACGTATCCGTTTTTATGGCTGATTAATTCCTTTTCTCATTCCCCCTATTTAATCTTGTGGGCGCTGTGCATGATGGGAGTATTTACGGCGTGTACATTAGGGCCTATAGCAGCGATGTTGGCGGAATTATTTGCTACCAAGGCGCGTACCAGCGGGGTAGCGATTTCTTATAATTTAGGGGTGGGATTGTTCGGTGGATTAACGCCTATGGTTGTGACATGGCTGATTAAAATTACTAACAGCGTACATTCCCCCGCGATTTATATGATGATTACAGGTCTTATCACGGTGCTTTGTGCGGTGACTATCAAAGAAAAAGTCAAATCGTTTTAAAAACGATCTTTATCCTTTCCTCTGTTATTTCATTGTAGATTTTTAATTTTAGGCCTAAAATGCCTCCCCGATTAAGGTGGAGGAATTTTTATGAAAGGTGTTGGAGAGACTACTTCTACGGCAGGAAGTGCTGCAGCTGCAGCAGGTGGAGCAGGTGCTCCGGCGGGAAGTACGGCTGCAGGTGGAGCAGGTGCTCCGGCGGGAAGTGCTGCAGCCGCAGCAGGTGGAGCGGGTGCTTCAGCAGGAGGTACTGCGGCAGCTGCAGGAGCCGCTCGAGTCGATGAGATAGCTGCTAAAAAACACACCGATGATTTAAATGCTCTTATTGAAGCCAGAGTGCTGCTTAACCACCTGTTGGGAGGATTAGCCGCACCCCTCCCGTTTGAGGCACTGTGTCGTTTAGGTCAATTACTCGGCAGTATTTCATGGGATGAAAACAACACACAGTGCATTCGTAATAAGCACGGATTTCGCAATCGCCATAAAGAAGCAGGCAATAAGAAAAATGCCACGGGCGCAAAATTGGATTTTGAAGCGCTGGCCCATTTGGATGAATTATCCACCCAACCCAGTGTAGTAGCCCTTTTAAATGCACAACTTCCCGGTGTTATAGCCAGTTTAGAATGCTTACGTGATAAAGTCGTGTTTATTTTACGCAGCGAATTGCCCCACTTAAATTTAGAGCAAAGACAAAAAGTTCCAGATCTTCTACCTTTGACCTCTACTGCTACAACGGATAGCAATGAAGTAGGCCTGTTATTGGCAGCGGTTTCGTATTGCCATGATGGAATATGTTTCAAGCGCCTTATACATTTGCTCATGGAATTTTTTATCGGAGACTTAGCCTCTCTCAATCTTTCCGATCGAATTAATCGTTATTATTTAGGCTATTTTTTTACACAATTAGGAGAAACCGCCAAAGAAGTTTCTGATTTTGTTAAACCTGAATTATTTTCAGATGCAGAAAGAAATATCTTCCGTTTTTTATTTACTAAGTTAGGACATTATCGACAAGTTATTAAAAGTCGTTCCGGCATTGTGATAGGAGAAGATACCACTCGCTTGGTCAACATGAGGTTTCAACTTTATCAGATTCAATCAGAACTGATGGGTTTTTTGTCGGCCATTGAAAAAGCCCATGGGGAAGGCCTCGCCGTTTATCTCCGTGGGGATTTTACGAATGCTATTCTCGCTATGCCAGGATTTCAATTCATTGTTTCTCGCTGTATCGATCGTTTAGAAGTAGCCGTTATAGATCCCCGGAAAAAGATACCTGATTTGGAAGCGGAGGCAGAAGCCGAGCGTAAGAGAATTGCTGATAATGCAGCCCATTTAAGTCAGTTGCAAGCGCAGCTCGAAGCCAAAGGCAGTGGCGCTGGAGGAGGAGCCTCGGCAGCGCCAGCTGTTGTTATCGGAGCAGAGGCTCCTGTTCCTGCAGCCGCTGCTGTTTCCACAGAAGAAGAAAAACGCCCCCTATTTTTATATAATAGTTTATACACTACAAAATTGGCCAAACAAGTTCTGGCTTTGATAGGATTTTGCCCTGAAGAATTAATAGAAGCCTCCGACTTTACGCTTGAACAAAAACGACTGGCGCGATTTATTCGAAAACATGCCACTATCCGTGTCATTAATCCCGAAAAATTTCCCGTGCTTAGGAACATTTTTCCGGCATATGCCCTTAGTGTTAGTCTTCGCATGCAAGAATGTTTAATCGATAACGCTATTGATTATGAGCAGTCATTACCCCCGCTTTCCTCCTTGACCTTTCCTGTAGGAAGTCATCAACGATTAACAGCCCTTTCTAATGAGATAGCGGCCGTTACTCTCCGAATAAGAAAACATTGGGAAATCGAATATGATTTGATGTCTCGTGTAAATAAAATACGGTTTTTGCTGCCACCGGGAATGCGAGTAGAAGATAGAAGAGCGCCTGTCGTCGCTTCTGCTGCTCCTGCTCCTGGTGCTTCTGCTCCTGCTCCTGCCGCTGCCGCTGCCGCTGCCGCTGCCACGCCTGCCAGTGTCTCTAAGTATGAGAGAAAATTAAAAGACATTCGCCGAGAAGCTATTTTTCTTCGTTTTATTTTATTACAGCTAAAAGATATGCGTGAACCTATAGACCCTCTTCGAAAACGTGCTCTGGCTCAAGCGGAAAAAATGTCGTTTGGAATGTTGGGCCAGCTTTATAAAGAAATAAGAAGAGATCATCTAGAAGAACTCTCCCAAAATTTATTTGAACACTCTCTTCTTTCTCGTGATATGTATGACGCCATGTTGATTCGTCATAAACAAGTGTCTCACAATGTGTTTAATTGTGATGAAGCAGTATTACAACAAGCCATTGAAGAAAAAGTAGTTCCTTGGATTCAGGATTTTCAATATATGTTATTTCTTTTTCCTCGCGCAGAGGCTTATAGGGATGACGAGTTACAAACTCTTGTAGACATTGATTTTCGATATTCTGTTCGAGTGAGCAGCCTAAGCCAAGGGCATAAAAATTTATTAATCCAGTACCTACAAATAGTGGCTTTAAATCGATTTATGCGTTCTCAAGAAGCCTTGGCTCTCCATGCTGCTTTAGTTATTCCTCCTGATATTGACCCCAATTTGGCAGCAGAAATTCATTGGCAAGCTTCTTTTAGTTATCGAAATCTTAATCAATTTCGCCCTTGTGTGACTATGTTAGAGCGAACGATTGCAGCAGCAAGAGCTATTTCCCATGAACCCACGCGTTTGCGAAGAATCTATGGAGCGTATGCTGATTTAGGCATTGCGTATACTGAACTCAATGAATTTGAAAATGCTAAGCAAGCGTTATTGGAAGTGGTATCCCATCCCCTTCAGCTAACAGCCCATCAATTTATTCAAAGTACTTATTTGTTAGCTACTGCAGAGACATTTAACAAAAAATACGAAGAAGCTCGAGCTTGTTTGGAACTTTTATTTGTTAAATATCATTCTTATTTTTGTGTCAGGGGAAATTATCAGTCCTCTGTTCTCTCGTTGTTATCTCAATTAACGAGTATT
>DATDVD010000076.1:0-4050 GCA_035290065.1 Coxiellaceae bacterium
AGAGCACGCTCTGCCCCTACGTTGATTGAGGAATGGAAGGTGGCCTATCCAGAAACGCTCCTACCCCGTAGGGGCAGACCGTGGTCTGCCCAGGAACGTTGCACAAGATTTAGATTTCGGATGGGCAGAGCACGCTCTGCCCCTACATTGATTGAGGAATGGAACGTGGCCTGTCCAGACACACCCCTAAGCCGTAGGGGCAGACCGTGGTCTGCCCAGGAACGTTGCACAAGATTTAAAGATTATAGGAAATTTACATGACCACTGCTCCTATCATTGAACAGCAAAACCTCGGCGAATTTACGGAGCAGGCTTATCTTAATTATTCCATGTATGTCATTCTCGATCGAGCATTACCGCATATTGGTGATGGATTAAAACCGGTACAGCGTCGAATTGTTTACGCCATGTCGGAATTAGGTCTTAAGAACACTGCCAAATATAAAAAATCGGCGCGTACGATTGGTGATGTACTGGGCAAATATCATCCCCATGGAGACAGTGCATGTTATGAAGCGATGGTGTTAATGGCGCAACCTTTTTCGTATCACTACACGTTGGTGGATGGACAAGGTAACTGGGGTAGCATGGATGATCCAAAATCATTTGCAGCCATGCGTTACACGGAAGCACGTTTATCACCTTATGCTCAAATTTTATTACAAGAGTTGGACCAAGGAACA
This sequence comes from Coxiellaceae bacterium, assembly GCA_035290065.1. Taxonomy (GTDB): domain Bacteria; phylum Pseudomonadota; class Gammaproteobacteria; order Coxiellales; family Coxiellaceae; genus DATDVD01. The sequence goes on from DATDVD010000076.1 coordinate 684, forward strand.
GTGGATTGGTTACCCAACTTTGATGGCACGTTAAAAGAACCTCGTTTATTACCCGCACAAGTACCAAATATATTGCTAAACGGTGGCTCTGGTATTGCCGTGGGTATGGCCACCGATATTCCACCTCATAATTTAAATGAAGTGGTAGATGCGCTCATTCATTTGCTGGAAAATCCCGAAGCTACGTTAACCGATATCTTTAAGTATATTCGAGGCCCTGATTTTCCCACCACAGCGGAAGTGATTACGCCCATTAAAGAATTAAAAGCGATGTATAAAACGGGTAATGGCAGTTTTAAAATGCGAGCCATTTACCACGTAGAAGAAGGTGAAATTGTATTAACCGCATTACCCTATCAAGTCTCAGGCGCAAAAGTGCTAGAACAAATTGCGCAACAAATGTTGTCGAAAAAATTAGCCGATGTATCCGATTTACGCGATGAATCCGATCATGAAAATCCCACGCGATTAGTTATTGTGCCACGGTCCTCCCGTGTCGAAATAGGCCCTTTAATGGATCATTTATTTGCTACCACTGATTTGGAAAAAAGTTATCGCGTTAATTTAAACATGATCGGGTTGAATGGGCGCCCTCAGGTTAAAGATTTGTTGATGATTTTAAACGAATGGTTGGAATTTCGTCAGCGAACCGTTAAGCGTCGTTTGCAGAATCGCCTTGATTGGGTAGAGGAGCGATTGCACATTTTAGACGGTTTATTAATTGCGTTTTTAAATTTAGACAAGGTCATCAAAATTGTTCGCACAGAAGATAAACCCAAAGAAGTAATGATGAAAACGTTTAAATTAACAGAAGCTCAAGCCGATGCCATTTTGGATACAAAATTGCGTCAATTAGCCAAGCTTGAAGAAATGAAAATTAAAACAGAGCAAACTGAGCTTGCAAGTGAGAAAAAAGCCATTGAAGCCACGTTAAAATCCAGTGCACAATTAAAACAATTATTGAAAAAAGAATTATTAAACGTCAGAACTACTTTTAATAGCGCACGTACTTCGCCTCTGGTTGAGCGAGAAGAAGCCCAAGCAATGAGTGAAGAACAACGCGTTCCATCGGAGCCCGTCACCATTATTCTTTCCAAATTAGGTTGGGTGCGACAAGGGCGTGGATATGAATTGGATGGCACCACACTTTCCTATAAATCCGGCGATGAATTTTTATGTGCGGCACAGGGCCGAACCAATGAAATTATCAGTTTTATCGATACTAATGGAAAAACCTATGGCATCCTGGCCAATGCACTGCCGTCTGCTCGCGGTTATGGCGAACCGGTTACGAAATGGATTTCACCACCAGCAGGGGCTCAAATTGTTGGGTGTATGGTAGGAAAACCTCAAACGTGGTATGTGTTGGCGTCGTCGGCAGGCTATGGTTTTGTGGTCGATGTGGAAGAAACACGCACTAAAAATCGAAATGGTAAAAGTACTTTAAAAGTGTCGAGTGGTTTTAAAGCGTTAATGCCGCAGAAAATTGAGACACTGGAAAATCATTGGATTGCGGCCATTTCGAATATAGGCCATTTGTTGTGTTTTCGAGCAGCGGATTTGCCTACCTTGCCCCGTGGAAAAGGCAATAAAATTATGGGTATTCCTTCCGCTAAATTAAAAGGACAAGAAGAATGGTTGGCTCATATTGCCGTATTAAACGAGCAACAATCGTTAATCGTAACGTCGGGTAGCCGAACCTTCACCTTAAAACCCAAAGATTGGGTTAATTACCAATCGGAACGTGGAAAACGCGGTCGATTATTGCCGAGTGGATTAAGGAAAGTCGACCTCCTGACCATTGCAGGAGAATAAAATAATGGTAGGGGCAGAGCGTGGTCTGCCCGTGCGGAATCTAAATCCTGTGATAGAGGGCAGACCACGGTCTGCCCCTACGATTTAGGAGTGTTTTTGGATAGGTCACGTTCTGTTCCTCAATCAACGTAGGGGCAGAGCGTGCTCTGCCCGTGCGGAATTTAAATTTTGTGCGGGGTTCTGGGCAGACCACGGTCTGCCCCTACGGGGAGAGGAGAGGGGGTATAAAATGAGTTATCTGCAAAAAACGTTATTGCCTAATGAGAAAATTGTGTATGCCACTATTCCGCATTGGATAGTATTTATGCCCGCTATCACAGGAATAGTGGTGACATTTATTTTGTTTATATGGGGCAATGAATTTTTACCTAATCTTTTCCCTTTGTTTGGTTTTACGGTATCGAATTTTGCGGCACTCATTGCATTCTTGTACACAGTGTATCAACTTTTTTTAAATTGGGTGCTTTATACGCAATCCGAATATGGTATCACCGATCAGCGTATTTTAGCGAAATGGGGCTGGATTCAACGCAATACTACGGAATTGTTACTACAAAAGGTAGAAAGTATTCGGGTGGAACAAACAGTAGCCGGTAGAATTTGGGGATATGGAACGCTTATTATTACCGGCACCGGCGGTACACGAGATGTATTTCTCGATGTTCCTAATCCTTTAAAATTTCGAGAATTAGCGCAAGCGCAAATGGAAATGCTTTTTAGCGCGGAGCGGGGTTCTTCTAAGTAACGGAGAGATTATCCCCCCAGGTTTCTTAAAGCCACGTTTCTTAATACATTGCTTTCAATTGTTTCCAAAGCTACCTCTTTTGTTTCTGGCAAATAACGCAAACAAATCAGAAATCCTACTAGGGTAAACGCAGCAAAACACCAGAACACCCCTCCTAGCGTTATTTTTTCCGCCAACGAAATAAAATTAGCGGTGACCAATAAATTAGTTGCCCAATTTGCCATCGTCGTAAGACTCATGGCTACGTTACGAATAGCCAGCGGATAGATTTCCGCGATGATTAGCCAGAATAAACAGCCGATACTCATGGCATAGCACGCAATAAATAACAAAAGAAAACTTAATAACGTATATTGATAAAAACTTCCTAATGACGTCATGGGTGAAAGAGTGGCTACCATTGCCATGCAAAAAGCACTGCCACTTAAGCCGACCATTAACATCGGGCGTCGACCCCATCGATCGGCTAACCAAAAAGCTAACCATGTCATGAGAAAATTCATCAGGCCAATGCCAAAGGTACTGATCAATAACGTAGAGGTTTTATGAAAGTTGACCATTTTTAACAACAAAGGGGTGTAATATAAAATAGCGTTGATGCCACACAATTGTTGCGTACAAGCCAATGCAATGCCTAATAAAAAAACTCCTCGAAAGGGTTTTTGAAATAGAGATATCCATTGAATAATACCGCGTTTGGCATGGTTTTTTTCATTTTCAACCGATTGGAGAATCGCTTGCCATTCTTTTCCTGCCTCTGTCGCTGAGGAACGCAATCGCAATAAATTCTGTTTACCTTCTGTTATA
>DATDVD010000077.1:0-21588 GCA_035290065.1 Coxiellaceae bacterium
TATTACTATTGAAAAAGCGTGGGAATTAGGGTTTGATCATGTCGCTGTGGCGGTAGGAGCAGGTTTGCCAAAGGAGTTGCCTATCCCAGGTTCGTTAGCACCCGGTATGCGACAAGCCAATGATTTTTTAATGGCACTTCAACTGACGGGTGCCGCACGAGAAAATAGTTTAACCAATTTACAAATTCGTTTGCCGGCTATTGTGATTGGCGGTGGCTTAACCGGTGTGGATGCTGCCACAGAAATTCAAGCGTATTATATTCTCCAAGTAGAAAAGACATTAGTCCGTTACGAAGCCTTGTGTGCTGCTACAAACGAAGCACACGTTCGTCAACAATTTACTTCTTCTGATTTAGAAGTATTAGATGAACATTTGACCCATGGACGAGCGGTTCGAAACGAACGAGCAATGGCATTGCGTGCGAATCGATCCCCTTATTTTCTTCCGTTACTGCGAGCGTGGGGGGGGGTTAGCATTGTTTATCGTCGTCGTTTAATGGATTCACCGGCGTATCGTAAAAATCATGAAGAAGTGCATTATGCTTTTGAAGAAGGCATTTATTATATCGAAAACTTAGAGCCAGTAGCGGCGCTTACGGATCATAAGGGTGATATTGAGTTCTTAGAATGTGCGCAGTGTGAGTATGATGCAGAAGGATTATGGTTTAAAACCAATAGAACGGTTCGGTTGCCTGCGCGCTGTGTATTAGTGGCCACGGGTGCAAAACCCAATGTAGCCTATGCATTTGAGCATCCCCATACGTTTGAGCGTATTAAATTTGAATATATTGCCTATGCCCGTGACGGTGAGGAGTGGGTACGTCGTGATCCTCCTGTTCATCCCAAAGCGAAACAATTTGGTGCTTTCACGAGTTATCGCGAGGAAAATCATTGCGTCAGTTTTGTTGGCGATACTAACCCGACATTTCAAGGCAGTGTTGTAAAAGCAGTGGCTTCGGCGAAACGAATTTATCCTCACATTATGCAAGAACTGGTACGTGTGAAGACACCTGAGAAAAAAGGGCTTTATGCCACTTTTCGCGCTAACTTGGTTAAACTTTATGAAAGCCGTGTAGTAGCCATAAAGCGGGTTACTTCCCGTTTAGTGGAATTAACCGTTGAATCACCGATGGCCGCACTCTCGTTTAAACCGGGCCAATTTTATCGCTTACAAAATTTTGAATACAGAGCGCAAACTATTCATCATACGCGTTTGCAAATGGAAAGTGTGGCTTTATTAGCAGCACCCGTGATAGGAGAACCCCATCAATTGTCTTTTAGCGTGATTGAGCAGGGCACTAGCACACGATTATTAGAACGATTTCGACCGGGTGAACCGATTGCATTGATGGGCCCCACGGGTGTTCGTTCTAAAATTCCCGAGCCGGGCACCTCTGTATTAGTCATTGGTAGTGATATGGCCGCTATTTATTTGCGCGCTTATGGGCCTTCCCTTAAAAATAATGGCAATCGTGTAGTGTTTTGGGGGATTTATTCAACACCGCAAGAATGTGTTTATCACACACCATTAGCAAAATGGTGTGATAGCGTGGTGGTTACACCCTCTCTAGAAGAAAATCCCCCTATGCTGCAACACCAATTGTCGTCCCTTCACACCATTTGGGTTATTGGTCCAGCTGAGTTAGCGAGAAGCTTTCAAGAATTGCGTGCTAAAAAGTGGAATACAAAATTGCCTAAAGACGTGGAAATTAAAGCCTCGGTGTATGGGCCCATGCAATGTATGTTAAAAGGCGTCTGTGCGCAATGTTTACAATGGCAGATAGATCCGGTGACCGGTCGACGGACAAAAGCCGTCTATACTTGCTCTTGGAACCATCAGCCCATCGATATTATTGATTGGGATAATCTCAATGAACGCTTGCGCCAAAACGCCATGCAGGAGCAGTTAACCGAATTGTGGTACCGCCATTGCCAGGAGAGCCAGTAAGGATTTTAAGACAAAAATGGTTTATAATAGCGGTAAAAGAGGAGCAGGTAATGTCGTTTAAGCTCATATCCCTACAAGATGCTGAGTCCTTGATGGAAAACAAAAGCACGGTTATTGCCGATATTCGCAATTCCGAAAGCTTTACAAAAGGCCATATTCCCAATGCTATTAATTTATTGGGAGAAAATTTAAGTGCTTTTTGCGCCGAGACGAATAAGTCGGCGCCTATCGTCGTGTATTGTCATCATGGTATTAGCAGTCAAGCGGTGGCGGAGCATTTAAGCCTGCAAGGTTTTACTAACGTATACAGTTTGCAAGGTGGCTATGAGGCCTGGCGTGCTCGTTCGGCCGACCCTAATAGCACTCGATAACATAATTATTCTTAACGCATGTTTACTATACCTATTTTCGAAGTCCCGACGACGCGCGTGCATGAAACGCTTTCTCAGGAAGAAAAAACTAAGCTAATAGCGCGCATCAAAGTTCTCTTAAAACGAGAAGACGCCGTTATTATTGCGCATTATTATACTTCGCCTGAAATTCAAGCCCTAGCGGAAGAAACCCATGGATTTATCGGGGATTCATTAGCCATGGCAAAATTTGGTCGCGAGCACTCTGCTAAAACATTAGTCGTAGCAGGGGTGAAATTTATGGGCGAAAGCGCAAAAATTTTAAGCCCAGAAAAACGCGTGATAATGCCGACGTTGAAAGCGGAATGTTCTTTGGATTTAAGTTGTCCTCCCGATTTGTTTGCAGAATTTTGCCAGGCACATCCTGATCGTGTCAAAGTGGTGTACGCTAATACGTCTGCGGCTGTAAAAGCGCAAGCCGATTGGGTGGTTACCTCGAGTGTTGCCATCGATATTGTTGAGCATTTGCATGAACAGGGCCAAAAAATTTTATGGGCCCCCGATCGTTTTTTAGGTGATTATATTCAAAAACAAACGGGCGCCGATATGGTGCTGTGGCAAGGCAGCTGCGTGGTGCATGAAGAATTTAAAAAAGAAGCCTTATTACAGCTTAAAGCGCTCTATCCCAAAGCCGGTGTATTGGTGCATCCCGAGTCACCGGCGGGCGTGATTGCGTTAGCCGATGCAGTAGGTTCCACCTCTCAGCTCATTAAAGCCGCCCAAACCTTGCCGCACGAAATGTTTATTGTGGCTACAGATCGTGGTATTTTTTATAAAATGCAACAAGCCGCTCCTGGAAAAACATTGGTAGAAGCACCCACGATGGGGCAGGGTGCAACGTGCAAGAGTTGCGGACATTGTCCATGGATGGCCATGAATACATTAACGGATTTAGCGAATACCTTAGAAAAAGGCCTCAATACCATTGAACTAGAGCCTACGATCATTGAAAAAGCGCGCATACCTCTTGAACGAATGGTACACTTTAAACAGAAATAATTATTCTCTTCCCTTGGAAGGGGGAGGGCTAAGAGAGGGGTATGAATAATCTTGAATCATTAAAAGAAAAAATCAAACAACTCGATCTCCCTCATATTAAACGCCATATTTTTCTCTGTTGCGATCAAACTGAACCGAAATGCTGTAACCATGAAGAAGGTGAGCGTTCGTGGCATTATTTAAAAAAACGCATTTCAGAGTTGCAACAAGAAGGTGTGGTGGGATTGTATCGTACCAAAGCCAATTGCTTACGGGTGTGCGAGCAAGGGCCTATTGCTGTTGTGTATCCCGATGGGGTATGGTATCGCCACTGCACGCCAGAGGTATTGGAACGTATTCTGCAGGAGCATTTAATTAACGGTACTATTGTTAAGGAGTATCGCATTGACGATCTCACTTAAAGGTTCTTTGCAAAAAATGAGAACTGTTTTCAAAGAGCCAATAGAATATTATTTACCCATTGGTGAGGTGAATGTTCCCTTAAACGATTGTTTAGGTAAAACACTATCTTTGTATTTTACGGGTGATATTCAGTGTATTAATTGTTCACAAAAAACCTCCAAAAGTTTTCATCAAGGCCATTGCTTCCCCTGTTTTCGAGGTTTAGCGGCGTGTGATTTGTGTGTGTTAAAGCCTGAAAAATGCCATTATTTTGAAGGAACTTGTCGGGAACCTGCGTGGGGTGAAACGTACTGCATGCAGCCTCATATCGTTTATTTAGCTAATACGGGTCAGCTAAAAGTAGGAATTACGCGACAATCGCAAATTCCAACACGATGGATTGATCAAGGCGCCGAACAAGCGCTCCCTATTTTTAAAACCAGCCGTCGTCAAATTTCAGGGTTTATGGAAGTGGCTATTGCTCATGTGGTGTCTGATCAAACGAATTGGCGATTAATGCTGAAAGGAAAAGCCAAGCAATTGAATTTAGCAAAAGAGGCTGAGCAGGTGATAAAACAATTAAAACCTGCTCTGGAACAACTAACCGTGCGTTTTAAACCCGAAGATATAGAATGGTTAACAGATCAATCGCTTTATTCTATTGTCTATCCTATTCATCACTATCCTGAAAAAATTCAATCTTTATCCGTGGAAAAAAATCCCAGCGTCAAAGGCCAATTACTCGGTATAAAAGGGCAATATTTATTGTTAGACACAGGCGTGATTAATATTCGAAAATACGGTGGATATCAGGTGGAGTTTCAAGTGACATGATGTTTTTACACGGCTATTCCAATCATTTAGGCGTTATAGGCGTTATATTAGTATTATGGGCTTATTTTTTAATTCAAATTAACCGAATTAATAAGAATGGATTTTGGTTTTCTTTTACCAACTTGTTAGGCTCCGTTCTTATTTTAATTTCGTTGTATTACCATCCCAACTTAGCCTCAGTAGTAATCGAAATTTGCTGGTTGTTGATCAGCGCCTTTGGTTTGACAAGGTGGGGATGCAAACATTATAAAAATCCAGGCCTTTGATAAAAGCCTGGGTCAGTAATTAGGGCATCCCCTTGATAAAAAATGGTTACTATCCCACCACCACTGTTTTGATATTCATAAACGCTCGAATACCATCAGCACCGAGCTCTCGGCCAAAGCCGGAGGATTTAATGCCACCAAAGGGTAGGTGGGGATCTGAAGTTACAAAGGAATTGACGTTACAGGTGCCTGCTTCAAGCTCTTGGCAAGCAATGCGTTCTCCTCGGGCAATATCACGGGTAAAAACAGCGGCGCCTAAGCCAAAACGCGTTTCATTAGCTAATAGAATGCCTTCACCTTCGTCTTTTACTTTAATGATACAAACGACAGGGCCAAAGAGTTCTTCGGTAAAAACAGGGCTTTTCGGTGTGATATTAAGGAGAAGTGTTGGAGGATAAAAAAAGCCTTCGCCTGGGGGTAGTTCTCCGCCCATCACACATTCTGCGCCCTCTTTGATGCACCGGTTCACTTGATCGTGTATGCGTTTGCGTAAATCTTCGCACGCTAGTGGGCCTATTGTGGTGTTAGGATCCATCGGATCGCCGCACGAGTACTGTATCATTTTATGTTTTAAGGCTTTCACAAACGTATCATAAATAGATTCCACCACCAGAATTCGTTTGGCTGCAATACATACTTGGCCAGCATTCGATAATCGCGATTGAACACATTGTTCTACGGCTAATTGAATGTCAGCATCTTCTAAAATCAAATAAGGATCATTGCCACCTAATTCTACTACGATTTTTTTTAATGCTTTTCCTGCTTGAGAGGCGACAACGGATCCTGCTCGTTCACTACCTGTTAAAGTCACTCCTGCTATCGCTGAATGCTCAATGACAGCAGGCACTAAATCGACATCTATAATTAAACTTCGAAATAAACCGTTAGGAAAACCAGCGCGTTCAAAAATTTCTTGAATAGCAAGACTTGCACCCACAGAATTATGGGCATGTTTTAATAAACATGCATTTCCTGCCATTAAATTAGGGGCTGCAAAACGAAAGACTTGCCAAAACGGAAAATTCCACGGCATGATTGCTAATACAATGCCCAGCGGATTAAAACATTGATATGTTTTCGAATGCTCTGTGGGAATCCAAATGGGTGCTAAATAACCTTCTGCCTGTTCTGCATAATATTCACAGACTCGCGCACATTTATCGATTTCAGCTTTAGCTTGAGTAATAGGTTTTCCCATTTCTTGTGTAATGAGCGTTGCATAATCCATTTGATGAGTACGTAAAAGCGTCGCTGCGTGAAGCATGCATTGTTTTCGTTCCGAAAAAGAGGTGTGTTTCCAGCTTTTTTGTGCTTGAGAAGTTTCTTCAATAAATTCCCCCACTTGCTGGAGCAAAAGAGTGGGATAGCTTTTTAAAAGTTTGCCAGTGGTAGGATTAATAATGTCAATATTCACCTTTTTCTCCTTTCGTTAAGGCAGCCATGCTTCCAACAGGGTATTTCGAAATAACTTTCCTCTTTCGGTTAAAAGTAAGCAATCATTTTCAATTATTAGTAAACCCTTATCGATGCTGCATTGCAAATAAGGCATTAGCTCCTTAATGCCTACTTTAATAGTTTCGTAGCATTCTTTTTCAGGGATGGGTTTATTGAGTCGCCATCGATTTAAAAAGAATTCAAATAGTTTTTCGCTATTCTTTACAATTTTTTCATCCACGACGACATTTTTATTTTCCATATAGCTTTGAGGGCGTTTAATATTAGCATGCCGGTAAAGAGTGCCTTCGTGGTCTGTGATTTTACTGTGAGCTCCTGCTCCTAACCCTAAATAGTCACCAAATTCCCAGTAATTTAAATTATGCCGACACTCAAAACCTGGTTTAGCAAAAGCAGACACTTCATACTGCTCAAGTCCGGCTTCCTTTAACAATGAAAAACCTATCTCTTCCATTTCAGCTACCGTGTCGTCGGAAGGAATAGGCGGTGGAAATTTATAAAAAACCGTATTAGGTTCTAACGTTAATTGGTACCACGAAAGATGAGGGGGCTTAAACGATAATGCTTTTTGTAAATCGGCTACTGCTTCTTCCACGCTTTGCTGAGGCAATCCATGCATTAAATCGATATTAAAATGTTCAAAGCCTGTTCTATACATCGTTTCAATCGCTTGGATAGCTGTTTGGCTGGAATGAATACGGCCTAAGGCTTTCAATTTTTCATCTGAAAAGGATTGAATGCCTAGCGATAATCGATTAATGCCGACTTGTTTGTATCCCTCAAATCGCCGTTGCTCTACCGTGCCCGGATTGGCTTCTAAGGTGATTTCAACTTGAGGATCAAACCGAAAACAAGTTTTTAAAGCCTCTAATAGCATCCCATAACTCTCGGCCTCAAATAGGCTGGGCGTTCCCCCCCCAATAAACACCGTTGCAATAGGCCGATTGCCAATTCGTTCCGCTTGGCCTTTCGCTTCGTCAATTAAGCGTTTAATATAGCGTTGTTCAGGCCATTCTTCCGATTTTTGGTGAGAATTAAAGTCGCAATAGGGACACTTGCGGATACACCAGGGAATGTGAATATAAAGTGAAATCGGGTTCATAGAGGTAAGGTAGCAGAATATGCCAGAAAAACCACGTATTTTATCCACCCAAACCCTTGTTAACACCGGCGTTTTTCATATCGAAGCTGTGCAATTACGCTTCTCCAATGGAGAGGAACGTACCTACCAACGTTCTGGTATTCGCCAAGGTGCTGTGGCGGTCATGATCGTACCGTTGCTGGATAAAGATACGTTTCTATTAATTCGAGAATATGCCGCCGGCATTGACGATTATACGCTCGCCTTTCCCAAGGGGGGGATGAATGAAAATGAAGACCCCTTAGTGACCGCTAATCGAGAACTGAAAGAAGAAGTAGGGTATGGGGCTCGTCAATTAACCCTTTTAAAAAATATGTCCACCTCTCCTAATTATATGCGTTCTCACATGAGCATTGTATTGGCAGAAGAGCTATACGAATGCCGCGAAGTAGGCGATGAACCGGAAGCCATTGAAGTCATACCCTGGAAAATAAAAGAGATTGATGCACTTCTTCGTCATGAAGAATTTACTGAAGCGAGAAGCATCGCTGCTGTCCTCTTGCTAGAAAGGTGCTTAAAGAATAAAAATTGTAGCCCGGATTAAGATAGGCTGAAAATCTAGGTTATATATTAAACAGTAGGGGGTTTATTAAGGACCCTTGAAAGCCCCCCTTTCTTTGGGCACAATAACCCCGCTCGTGCGGACTCAAACCAGAAGGAAACGCTATGTCCAAGCCATTAAAAATCGTTGTTACCGGTGCTGCAGGTCAAATTGGTTATTCTCTATTATTTCGATTGGCGCAAGGCGAAGTGTTTGGGCCGGATCAAAAAATTGATTTACATCTTTTAGAAGTGCCTCAAGCAATGGGCAGTTTAAAAGGCGTGGTGATGGAGCTTGAAGATTGTGCTTATCCGATCGTTAATGCTATCCATACGTTTGATAAGCCATCGGAGGCAATGAAAGATATTAATTGGGCTATTTTAGTAGGTGCTATGCCCCGTAAAGAAGGTATGGAACGCAAAGATTTGTTGGAAAAAAATGGCGGGATTTTTACAGTGCAAGGGAGGGCAATTAATGATTATGCTGCTCAAGATGTGCGTGTTTTAGTAGTAGGCAATCCTTGTAATACCAATTGCTTAATTGCAATGCACAGCGCACCCGATGTGCCTCGCGAGCGTTTTTTTGCCATGACAATGCTGGATCAAAATCGTGCAAAAGCCCAATTGGCTAAAAAAGCCGGCGTTTCAGTAGAGTTAATTAAAGATATGGTAATTTGGGGTAATCATTCTGCCACACAATACCCCGATTTTTATTATGCCAGCATTGGTAGAAGGCCTGCTGTTGAGGTGATTGGTGATGAAGGATGGTTGCAAACGGAATTTATTAAAACTATTCAACAACGCGGTGCTGCTGTGATTAAGGCACGAGGTGCTTCGAGTGCCGCTTCTGCCGCCAATGCCGCTTTAGACTGCATTAAAGCATTGACGCACGATACGCGAGAAGATGATTGTTATTCGATGTGTCGTGCTTCACAAGGCGAATACGGTGTTGATGAAGGTTTAATTTTTTCTTTTCCTTGCCGAACAGAAAATGGAAAATTGAATGTGGTAGAAGGCATTAAGCAGAATGCTTTCGGTCAAGAGAAATTAAAGCTTACCTTGCAGGAATTACGAGAAGAGTACAATGCGGTAAAAGCATTAAAATTACTTACTGAATAATCAGTAGACTGGATGGAGTGCAGCGAAAATCCAGGAAGAAAAACTTTATTATCCTGGATTTTCGCTGCACTCCATTCAGGCTACACAGTGAATTAAAATGATTATTCTAGGCATTGAAACTTCTTGCGATGAAACAGCCGTAGCGGTGTATGGAGAAACGCAAGGGCTAATTGGCCATCATGTTTATTCTCAAACCGCACACACTCCTTTTGGAGGCGTAGTACCTGAATTAGCTTCCCGTGATCACATTCGTAAATTGCTGCCTATTTTAAGCACCGTGTTGACAGAATCTCATCTTTCACTCGCTGCTATTACAGGTATTGCTTATACCCGCGGTCCTGGTTTAGTAGGAGCATTGCGGGTTGGCGCGGGCCTGGCTAAAAGTTTAGCGTACAGTTTAAATGTACCTGCCGTCGGCATTCATCATTTGGAAGCCCATATTATGGCCGTAATGTTGCAAGACAATCCTCCTGAATTTCCTTTTATTACCTTATTAGTATCGGGTGGCCATACCCAGTTAATTGTAGCCAATGCGTTTGGGCAATACGATTTATTAGGTGAAAGTGTAGACGACGCCGCTGGAGAAGCCTTCGATAAAACAGCGAAGTTATTAGGATTGCCTTACCCCGGGGGTCCCCACCTTGCAAAATTAGCGGAAACCGGTCGACCCGGGCGTTTTCGTTTCCCCACACCTATGTTAAACCAGCCGGGTTTAAATTTTAGTTTTAGTGGATTAAAAACATTTGCTCACCATTGTATTGCTGAAAATACGCTGGATGACTCAACAAAAGCCGATATTGCCTATGCGTTAGAAGAAGCGATCGTGCATACTTTAGTTAAAAAATGCCAGCGCGCGTTAACTCAAACTGGCCTTGAACGATTAGTAATGGCAGGAGGCGTCAGCGCTAATCAGCGTCTTCGAAAGGCACTGCCTCAAGCCTACGTGGCGGCATTGCCGTTGTGTACCGATAATGCGGCTATGGTGGCTTATACCGGTTATCGGCGCTTAGCGTTGGGACAAAAAGATTCTGATTTATCGATTGACGTGCGAGCCCGTTGGCCGCTTACTGAAATGACATAAAAAAAGCCGGTATAAAAACCGGCTTTTGAAGTAGTGATATTTGGGTTAGCACCACTTTTAAGATTTTTTGTCATCATTCGATTTATTATTACCCTGTTTTTTTAATAAATCCTCGCCTTTCTTTTGAATGTCTTGAATCACGCTTGTGCTTTTTTGTTGAATTTTTTCAACAGCGCTTTTGATATTGCCATCCATATGAACTTTATTAAAACTAATTTTATCTTCCGTGCCGGATTTCAAGCGTTGAAAATTATCCAAATGTCGCCAAAGAACCAATACCGCCATGGCGACGGTAGGGATGAGATAGGTGCCGCTGCTAAAAATAACAATATACACCGGTGCTACGATCATCGTAACCATAGAAGCCAAAGAGGAATATTTGCTAATAAAGGCGATGGCACCCCAGGTAACGGTTGCCAATAGTCCTACGATGATATTAAGGCCAAACAAGGTGCCAAGCGCTGTTGCAACGCCTTTTCCCCCTTTAAATTTAAAATATAAGGGAAAAATATGTCCGGCTACTGCCGCTATTGCTACTAAGCTTAAGGCAAACCCTTCCACGCGCATCATATGGGCAATTAACACAGCCACAAATCCTTTTAAGCCATCGCCTAGTAAAACCATTAAGGCTTTATTTTTGGTGCTAATGCGAAGGACATTCGTAGCCCCAGCATTACCTGAGCCCTCAGTACGAGGATCGGGGAAATCCATAAACTTTGATAAGATAATGCCCATCGACAAAGAGCCAATCAAATAGGCTAGAATGAGACAGATGATAATCGACATGGTAGAATCCCTCGCTAATTAAATCCTGTTAAAAAATACATTCTTATCATACCCGATGGGCAGGGGCATTGTCCACGAGGAATACATTTTTTTACTATGAACGCATTATCGATCAATAACTTATCCAAAATTTATGAAGGCGGTTTATCGGCCTTGCAACATGTCAATATTGATGTCAAAACAGGCGATTTTTTTGCTTTGTTAGGGCCGAATGGGGCGGGTAAATCGACCTTGATTGGGATTATTACTGGTACCGTCACTAAAACGGGTGGTCAGGTTATTATTAATGGATGCGATATTGACCAGGACTTCTCCGCTGCCAAAGCAATGGTGGGTGTAGTCCCTCAAGAATTTAACTTCAATTATTTTTTGACCCCGTACTCTGTTCTGCTCAATCAAGCAGGTTACTACGGCATTCGCATGACATTAGCTCGACAACGAACAGAGCATTATTTGCATCTGGTCGGTTTATGGGAAAAACGCCATCAAAAAATTCGATTTTTATCCGGCGGAATGAAACGTCGGCTGATGATTGCGCGTGCATTAGTGCATGAACCTCGCTTATTAATTTTAGATGAACCCACTGCGGGGGTGGATATTGAAATTCGGCGCTCAATGTGGGAGCTCTTTAAACAATTAAATGAACAAGGCATTACCATTATTTTAACGACTCATTATTTGGAAGAAGCAGAAAATTTATGTCGAAACATTGCCATTATTAATCATGGAAGAATTATTGAACAAACATCTATGAATAAGTTGCTGCGGCAACTAGACAAAGAATCCTTTATTTTGTATTTAAAAAACCCTACCTCTTTATGGCCGTCCATTCCCAATCATCTATTTCACCCTATCGATGATATGACAGTAGAAGTGGAATTACCAAAAGGTGAAACCATCACCGCATTATTGGCTCAATTAGCGGAAGAAAATATTGAAGTCATGAGTTTGAAAAATAAATCTAATCGATTAGAAGAATTATTTATCCATTTAACAAAGGATGTGTCCTCTCATGAGTAGCGCAAAACAATGGATTGCCTTCTTAGCGATTGTGCGAGTAGAAGTACAACGTATTTTTCGTATGTGGACTCAAACGATTTTAGCGCCTGCATTAACCAGTGCTTTATATTTTTTAATTTTTGGGAAAGTCATCGGTCAACGCATGGGATCGTGGGATGGTCATTCATACCTTAAATTTATTGCCCCGGGTTTGGTGATGATGTCGATGATTATTAGCAGTTATGATCATACAGGCTTTGCTTTTTATTTGGCTCGTTTTCAACGATGTATTGAAGAAATGTTGGTCTCTTCCATGAAGAATTTAACCATGCTGTTGGGCTATGTGGCAGGAGGTGTGATTCGTGGATTAATCGTGGCCCTTGTAATTAGCATGGTGGCGTTATTATTGGTAGATATCCAGTTCTATTCCCTAGTTGTGATCATCACTATGGCTGTTTTAGTATGCACACTTTTTTCATTAGTTGGTATGATTAACGCCATCTATGCAAAAACATTTGATGGAATTGCTTTTATTCCTACCTTTGTTTTAACACCCATGAGTTTTTTAGGGGGTGTATTTTATTCGGTTCAACAATTGGCCCCCTTTTGGCGGACCCTTTCTTTTTTTAATCCTATCACGCATTTTATTGAAGTGTTTCGATATGGATTTTTAGGCATTCAAACACCTTATTTGAAAGAGACTTACATTGGCCTCTCCGGATTAATTTTAGTAGTATTTTTCTATGTGGCCTATTTGATTCGAATCGGCAAGGGAATTAAAACCTGATGCTGTTTTTTTATAGTGTATTAAGTAGTATCGCTTTGTTGGCAGGAGCCTATATTCTTTGGGTATTACGTACTCATCGTTATTGGGCCGCGCTTACAGCATTCATTATGGTCGCTTTTGCCCTATTTCTGTATTTTTATTGGGGTGCCTACCAACCGTATGCACGTTATTTATTTCTTTCAGAACATCGCCAAGACATTGCTCGTTTATCGAATGAATATAAGCAGTCACCGGAACGTTTAATTACGGAATTAAAAAAGCATGTTGAAGCTAATCCCGATCGTGCGGAAGGGTGGTATTTATTAGGTAATCTATATTTGAGTACGCAACAGTATTCCTCAGCATTGAGAGCGTATACCCAGGCCTACCAGTTAGACCCCAACACGCCCACAATTACCTTGCGATATGCCGAAGCAGCCTTATTGGCTCATAAAACCTTGAGTGAGGAAGAACAGCATCAGGTAGAGCGTTTACTGGTGGCGGATCCGCAAAATTTTCAAGCCTTGCATTTATTAGGACTCAACGCCTACCTTAATCATCAACCCAAAAAAGCCCTGGATTATTTTGAACGAGTGTTACCCCTGCTGCCCGAAACAGGGCCACAGCGTGCCCAAGTGTTAGCTATCATGGCTGAACTGCAGAAAGCGCCTTCCCGGAATCAGTCTCGCAATGAGAAATGAGTTATGCTAGGATAAATTTATTCTACAACAGGAATAATGCAGCGGGATGCTTACAAGAAAACGAACAGGACGTAGTAAACCTTTAATGGTAGTAGGGTGGCGTGAGTGGGCTGGTTTGCCTACGTTACATGTACCGTTCATTAAAGCAAAAATTGACACCGGAGCCCGTACGTCGGTGCTGCATGCGTTTCAGCTAGAACATTATCGACACAAATTGCGCGATAAAGTACGATTTTATATTCATCCCATTCAACGTAATGATCATAAAATGATTCGGTGCACAGCGGAAGTGATTGATAAACGATGGGTAACGGATTCGGGAGGTCACCGTGAATATCGGTATGTCATTAAAACAGATATTCAATTAGGCGCACACGTATGGCCCATTGAAATGACTTTAACGGATCGGGAATGCATGCGTTTTAGAATGCTGCTGGGTAGAACAGCGCTTCAAAATCATATTATAGTGGATCCAGGACGTTCTTACTTGGTTAGCAAGGAGATAGCTCGAGCACAAAAGGTAAAAAAATGAAAATTGCCATTCTCTCGAGAAATTCAAAATTATATTCCACTCGTCGACTGATAAAGACAGCCCAAAATCGAGGGCACCATGTCACTGTGATTGATCCTATTCATTGTTATATGAACATTACGTCTAATCATGGTTCCGTGCATTACGAAGGCAAAGAATTACCAGAGTTTGATGCATTGATTCCACGGATTGGCGCTTCCATTACTTTTTATGGCGCTGCTGTGGTTCGCCAATTTGAACACATGGGTGTTTGTTGTCTTAATTCTTCGTTAGCGATTACACGGTCTCGCGATAAATTGCGTTCTATGCAATTGTTATCGAAACGAGAAGTAGGGCTGCCCAATACTGGCTTTGCTCGTTCGGCACGTGATATTAAACATGTCATTAAAATGGTGGGCGGTGCTCCTGTCATTATTAAACTGATTGAAGGCACACAAGGTGTGGGAGTGGTATTGGCTCAAAGTATGAAAGCCGCAGAGAGTGTTATTCAAGCCTTTTTAGACTTAAAAGCCAATGTCATGATTCAAGAATACATTAAAGAATCAAAAGGGGCTGATATTCGGTGTTTTGTCGTTGGCGGAAAAGTAGTGGCGGCCATTAAACGCAAAGCCAAACCGGGCGAATTTCGTTCTAATATTCATCAAGGTGGCACCGCACGAAAAATTGATATTACAGCTGCTGAAAGACGTATTGCCATTCGTGCAACAGAATTAATGGGCTTACACGTAGCAGGCGTCGATTTATTGCGTTCTGAGCGGGGACCTTTAGTGATGGAGGTTAATTCTTCTCCAGGCTTAGAAGGTATTGAACGTGCCAGCCGTGTAGATGTAGCGGGTGCGATTATTCAATATTTAGAAAAACATACCGAAATACATCAAAAAACACTCAAAAAATCCAATAAAAAAGCGGCCCCATTATCAAAATTGTTTTCCAAGAAAAAGTTGCTCAAGGGAAAAACACTCGCGAAAAAGAAAAAATAATAAACAGAGGATAGCAGGATGCAAAATAAGCCCTTTCAGATTCACACCGTTACCGTGGAGCCGGGTGAATCTCGAATCATCAATATCCCCACTCCCGGTTTATACGCACAAACACCGATGCATTTACCCGTTCATGTCATACACGGTAAAGAAGAGGGCCCGCGGCTTTTTGTTTGCGCCGCTATTCATGGAGACGAAGTACTGGGCGTGGAAATTATTCGAAGGCTTATTAAACATTCCGCTTTAAAAAATGTTAAAGGAACATTGGTTGCAGTTCCAGTGGTTAATATTTATGGATTTATTGCCCAATCGCGTTATATGCCGGATCGGCGGGACTTGAATCGAAGTTTTCCAGGTCGTCGCGAAGGATCTTTAACAGCCCGGTTAGCCTATATTTTTACGAATGAAATTTTATCGCGTTGTACCCACGGCATTGATTTGCATACCGGTGCTATTCATTTAGAAAATTATCCGCAAGTACGGGCCAATTTAAATTTACCGCATGTTAAAAAACTGGCACGTGCCTTTGGTGCACCCGTGGTAGTGGATGTGGCGTTACCCATCGGTTCTTTACGAGCGGCAGCTAATAAATTGAAAGTGCCTCTTATTGTTTACGAAGCTGGAGAAGCGTTGCGTTTTAATGAAAAATTCGCCGACACGGGCGTTAAGGGAGTGATTAATGTGATGCGGCAATTAGGCATGCTTCATTCGCCGGCCAAGCGCACCTTAAAACCCAAAAAATCTTCGATGATGGCACATGCTGCCATGTGGGTACGTGCGCCTACCTCCGGTATGATGCGTCCTTTCAAAACCTTAGGCGATGAAGTGAAAAAAGGAGATCCGCTGGCGATTATTCAAGATCCCTTTGGCGGTGAAGGGGTTATTGTGGAAGCGCCGTTAAATGGCATTATCATCGGCAAAACGTTTTCACCCTTAGTGAACACAGGCCGCGCTTTATTCCACTTGGCTACTATTAGTCGTACCAATGTGGAAAAAATTGAAGCACAACAACCTCTAGAACCGGAGGAAAGTAAGGAAGGTCCCTCTTTGGCAGGTGATATTTCTAAACCCCCGGATGCCTAATCAACGTGCCCCGGGCAGGAGTTGAACCTGCGACCTATCCCTTAGGAGGGGATCGCTCTATCCACTGAGCTACCGAGGCATAAGCCGATACTCTACCATATTTGCGCTCTCGCCTCCCAGCCTTGGTTGCTGTTTCTTAAACACTAGGCTACACTGTAAATCAGCATTTTATTGAAAGAATGCTTTAAAATCTCAGTTATTACCAAGGAGGATAATCATGGAAAATGGAATGGGAAGACCCCGATCCGTAGCTATTGGCGTACGATTTTTATACGTAAATTTAGTGTGGATGTTTATTATTGGTGTGCTGAATATCGTGCAAGGCGGCACTCAATTGAAATCAGGGGCAATGCCCGATCTCGTTACTCAAATCATTTTAATGATCCTGCCTATTTTAGTGTACGGATTTTTTATTTACATGATCAGTAAAGGTAAAAATTGGGCTCGCATTGTGTATTTAGTGCTATTTGTATTGGGCTTTTTTTCTGCCGTCTTTTCCTTCCCTCAATTAATGGGCCAGGGTACCTTTCCTTTGGTAGGCGTCATTGGAGGCACTCTCTTGTCCTTAATAGGGCTGATTTATATATTTAAATCGGAATCTTTGACTTGGTTTAAATAAAAATATTACCAACCATAGATTTAGCAAATGACTTGGAGTATAATTCACAACTTATTGTAAATAAAGGAAAAATAGAGTCTATGTATTTGAAAAGTATTAAGTTGGTAGGCTTTAAGTCATTTGTAGATCCTACGCTTATTCCCATTCGAACCGGCTTAAACGCTATTGTAGGCCCTAATGGGTGTGGTAAATCCAACGTAGTGGATGCGATTCGGTGGGTCGTGGGAGAAACGTCTGCCAAACAACTACGCGGCCAATCCATGACCGACGTTATTTTCAATGGCACCACCTCCCGAAAGCCAGTAGGAAAAGCCAGTGTCGAATTAATTTTTGACAATCGAGAAGGACGAATTGGGGGTGAATTCGCTAAATATGCGGAGCTTTGTATTAAACGCGAAGTGACGCGCGATGGCCAATCCTCGTATTACATTAACGGCGGTAACTGCCGTCGAAAAGACATCGTGCATATTTTTTTAGGCACGGGTTTAGGGCCTAGGAGCTATGCCGTCATCGAACAAGGCATGGTGTCTCGCTTAATTGAAGCCAAACCCGATGAATTGCGTGTTTATATCGAAGAAGCAGCCGGTATATCCAAATATAAAGAACGTCGAAAAGAAACCGAAACTCGCATTCGTCATACACAAGAAAATCTAGATCGACTTCGGGATATTATTGATGAGCTGGATAAACAACTCGAAAAATTAAACCGTCAATCCAAAGCTGCTGAACGTTACAAACTGCTGTGCGAAGAAGAGCGTTTAATGCAAGCGCAAGTGAAAGCATTGCAATGGCAAAAATTCCAACAACAACGCGAAGTCAAAGATCGAGAAATTAATGAAGAGGCTAATCGCCGCGAAGAAAAAGTAACTCATTTGCGTGAATTAGAAACCACGCTCGAAAAAACACGAACACTTCATCATGCGGCTCAAGATGAGCAACAAAAAATCCAAGCCAGCTATTACCAAGCCGGTACGGAAATTGCACGATTAGAACAACAGCTAAATGATTTACGTGCACGTTCTCAAACGTGGGAAGCGGAATTAAACGAAGCCACCCAATTATTAGAAGAAATTGAAACGACCTCTGCTGATTACGGCGTACAAATTATCCATATTGAACAAGAAATTCGCACTTTAATTCCCCAAACGGAAAAAGCCGAAGAACGCCAAGCCGAAGCGCGCCAATGTCTGATGGAAGCGGAAGCACGCATGAGCGAATGGCAAGTACACTGGGAGCAATTACAAGAAAAAAGTTCTCGCGTTTCAGAGGCCGCAGAAGTGGGTAAAACCAAATTAGCTCATTATCAAGAGCAGATCCAACGATTAGAAATGCGCTTTCAAGATCTTCGGTCCCGTCATGAATCCCGCACGATTCAATCTTTAGAAGCTGAGATTACGCCGTTACGAGCACGTGCCAGTGAACAGCACCACTCTTTGCAAACATTGCAACAGGAAATAGAAACGTTAAACCAAACGTTAGAAACTCAGCGCCAACGAAACGACGAAACAGAATTTCAATTAGATGAGGCTCGAGAAACGGTAACGCGTTTAGAAAGTCGAGAAGCCACTTTAAAGGCTTTGCAAGCGTCAACATTGCATCAAAATGATGAAGCTGCAAATACGTGGATGAGCCGGTACCACTGGGATAAAGCCCCTCGCTTAGCGGAAAAGCTACAGGTGGAAAGTGGGTGGGAAACGGCAGTTGAAACAGTATTAGGGGCCTATGTGGATGCTGTGTGTGTAGATTCGCTGGATGCAGCTTTAGAAACAGTGGGCGATTTAGATAAAGGCCGCGTAACTTTTGTGAGCCTAAAGGCTGCTATGCCTTCTCTTTCCGAATATTCTTTAGCGCATAAAGTTCAAGGCGAATGGGCTAAAACATTATTAGCCGATGTTTTAATTGCTCACTCTGCAAATGATGCCAAAACTCGACGTTCTCAATTAAAACCCCATCAATCTTTTATTACCGTGGATGGAATATGGGTGGGATCTCAATGGATGAGTGTGGCTCGAGTGCCCCAAGAGGGCGGGGGCATATTATTTCGGGAACGAGAATTGCATGAGTTGGCTAGCCATTTAGAAGAAGCTAAGCAAACGTTACGTGAAGCAGAAGCCGCTTACGAACGCAGTGAAGAAACATTACTGAAATTAAGCACAGAGCGGGAAGAAAAACACCACGCTATTCAATCACTCACACAAGTTTCTGCGCAAGTCACTTCTGAGTTAAGTGCTAAAAATTCCCGTTTAGAAGCCTTACAACAACAAAGTGTACGTTTACAAGAAGAAATGCATGAAGCAGAGATGGAATTATTTCGAATCAAAGAATCAAAAGCCCAGGCAGAAAGTCATCTTGCAAGCTCCGTAGCTTCTAAACAAACGTTAGAGGTAACGCGTGAACAATTATTGAGTGAACGAGAAGGTGTTAAACGCGCATTAGAAGAGGCCCGTGATAGAGCTCATCGTTTACAAAGTGAAGCCGATGAAGCCAAGGTGCGTTTAGTCTCTAATGAAAATCAATTAGTGCTTTTAAGAGAGAGTATGGCGAGAAATACCCGTCAAAGCGGTACATTAGCAGAAAAGAAACAGGTCCTTCTTGCTAATTTATCTGATAAAGATGCCCCGCTGGAACGCCTAGAACAAGCCTTGCAATCTCATCTTACGAATCGACAAGGTATTGAAGCGCATTTACGACAAGCCGAGGCGACAACAGAGCAATATGTTCAACAGTTAGTGGCTTTAGAAAAAGAACGCCAAGCACTGCAACAAAAATTATCCGATTGGCAAAGTCACCTTGAATCCTTGCGTATGGAACGTCAAACGCTCCTCATTAATCAGGATAATTTGGTTGAACAGATTCAGGAGCTTAAATTCGATGTAGAAGGGGTGAGGGCTGCTTTACCACCTGAGGCAGAGATTACACAATGGCGAGACCAATTAACCGAACTTCAAAACAAAATTCAACGCTTAGGCCCTATTAACCTAGCTGCCATCGATGAATTCCATGAATTGAATGAACGAAAAGAATATTTAGACAAACAACGTGCGGATCTTCAAGAAGCCTTAGATATTTTAGAACAAGCGATTCAAAAAATTGACAAAGAAACCAAAACGAAATTTAAAGAAACGTATGATTTAGTAAATGTTCAATTTATGCGATTATTTCCCCATATTTTTGGAGGTGGCAGTGCTGAATTGGAGTTAACGTCGGATGATTTATTATCTGCGGGCATTAGCGTAAAAGCACAGCCGCCTGGGAAACGTAATTCGACTATTCATATGTTATCCGGTGGGGAAAAAGCCTTAACGGCTATTGCGCTCGTATTTGGCTTGTTTGAATTAAATCCGGCTCCTTTTTGCATTTTAGACGAGGTGGATGCACCACTGGATGATGCGAATGTAGGCCGCTATTGCCAATTAATTAAAAACATGTCAAAAAGCACACAATTTATTATCATTAGCCATAATAAATCCACTATTGCATCTGCCGAACAATTAATGGGGGTTACGATGCACGAGCCAGGCGTTTCCCGTATTGTGTCGGTAGATATGGAACAAGCGATCGCAATGGCAGAATAGAGGGGCAAATGTCATGAAGACCATAATGATGACTGTAGCGATTCTAGGGGTGTTAGGAGGGATTGGTTATTTCTTTTTCCAACAACTGCCAGGAAAATCCCGTTCTAGGATGGGTAAAAAAGGAAAACAACCATCTTCTTCGAACAATGTTAAAGATCTATATCAAAAATTATCGGAAGATGAAGACAGCGATACTATTTTAGGTATTAAACCGGAACCGGCTAAACCTATTCCTTCAACCAAACCGATTGCTTCCAACGAAAATTCAACGGTTATTCTTTCTTGCTATTTAATTGCGCCAGAAAATAAACCCTATGTCGGTTATGAATTATTACAATCCTTACTGGGTGCCGATTTACGTCATGGTGCCATGGATATTTTTCACTATTATGATGTTCCTTCCCAACAAAACTTGTTTAGCGTGGCTACTGTTAATAAACCCGGTACATTTGACCTTAATAATTTTGGTGGGTTTTCGTGCAATGGATTGGCTTTATTTATGACGCTTCATTCTGAGAGAAACCACACAAAAGCCTTGGAAACTATGCTAGCCATAGCTCAGCAATTGCATGAGGATTTAGGCGGTGAACTTCGGGACAATACTAAACAACCTTTGTCTGCTGAGAAAATTGCTCAATACCGTGAACAAATCCATGCCTATGAAGAAGGGCGAGTCAGTGAAATTCCATGAATATTCCT
Source organism: Coxiellaceae bacterium (assembly GCA_035290065.1). GTDB lineage: Bacteria > Pseudomonadota > Gammaproteobacteria > Coxiellales > Coxiellaceae > DATDVD01. The sequence goes on from DATDVD010000077.1 coordinate 20,918, forward strand.
GCAACTGTTTTAACCCGCATTCAATATCTACGCCAAGAAATCGAAGCACATAATTACCGTTACTATGTGTTGTCAGATCCCTCGGTTTCCGATGCCATTTATGACGCTTTGTTTCAAGAATTACAATCGTTAGAGGCGCGCTATCCAGAATTAGTGGCCTCTGATTCACCCACTCAGCGAGTAGGAGCAGCTTTATCGGCGCATTTTGCCTCCGTGAAACACTTAATCCCTATGTTGTCTTTGGGCAATATTTTTGATCAAGCAGAATTCCGTGCGTTTGATAAGCGAATAGGCGATCGTTTGCATTGTTCTACCAATACGATTCATTATGCGTGCGAGCCTAAAATTGATGGGGTTTCCTTGTCTCTACTCTATCAAAAGGGATCATTGGTTCAAGCGGCTACACGAGGAGATGGCCAAACCGGTGAAGAGGTTACGGCCAATATCAAAACTATTCATACTATTCCATTAAGATTACACACTAAAACGCCCCCTTCTTTAATTGAAATTCGGGGTGAGGTGTATATGACAAAAGCCGGTTTTGAAAAAATGAACGAGGCGGCTGAAAAAAAACAAGAAAAAATTTTCGCCAATCCTCGCAATGCGGCCTCAGGCAGTTTGCGTCAATTAAACCCCGCTATTACCGCTAAACGACCTTTATCTTTTTTTGC
>DATDVD010000078.1:0-2227 GCA_035290065.1 Coxiellaceae bacterium
AATTTTTTGCAATTATTGGCAGATAATAAACGTTTAAATGTGTTGCCTGATATTGATGTGCTGTTTAAAGAATTTTTAGCGGAAGAGCAAAGAATTGAATATGTTTCCGTAGTTTCAGCAGCTCCTTTGTCACAGGCTATAAAACGGGATTTGGAAGAAAAATTAAAAGCCCGTTTTAAATCCGAGGTAAATGTTGAATACAGCGAAGATAAAGCCTTAATTGGAGGCGCAATTGTTCGAACCAATCGTTGGGTGATGGATGGTTCCATCAGGGGTAAGTTGGCAAAAATACGCGATAGTTTAATCGCGTCATGAAGAGGACTTGATAATGACGGTACAAATTAAACCCTCAGAAATTAGTGAAATTATTCAAGAACGCATTAAGAAAATGAATATCAAACCCGAGATTAAAACCGAGGGTACGATTGTCAGCCTAAAAGACGGTATTGTTCGAATTTACGGATTAGCCGATGTAATGTTCGGTGAAATGATTGAATTTGATAACAACACCTACGGTTTGGCATTTAACTTGGAACGTGATTCCGTAGGGGCTGTGGTGCTAGGTCCTTATGAGCATTTACAAGAAGGCCAGACGGCGAAATGTACGGGCCGTATTTTGGAAGTGCCTGTCGGTAAAGCATTATTAGGCCGTGTGGTGGATGCATTAGGCCGTCCGATTGATGGCAAAGGTGAACTTAAAACGGAGGAAACGTCTCCGATTGAAAAAGTAGCGCCGGGTGTTATTTATCGAAAATCCGTTTCTCAACCGTTGCAAACCGGTATTAAATCTATCGATGCGATGGTACCGATTGGTCGTGGCCAACGGGAATTGATTATTGGTGATCGTCAGATTGGCAAGACCGCGATTGCGATTGATGCGATCATTAATCAAAAAAATACCGGCGTAAAATGTATTTATGTTGCGATTGGCCAAAAAGCTTCTACTGTTGCCAACGTGGTGCGTAAATTAGAAGAGCACGATGCACTGGCTCACACTATTATTGTGGCGGCGACTGCCGCGGAAGCAGCTTCACTGCAATATATTGCACCTTATTCCGGTTGCACCATGGGCGAATATTTCCGTGATCGCGGTGAAGATGCGTTGATTATTTACGATGACTTAACTAAACAAGCGTGGGCTTATCGTCAAATTTCACTTTTATTACGTCGTCCACCGGGCCGTGAAGCGTATCCGGGTGACGTATTTTATTTGCATTCTCGATTGCTGGAACGGGCGGCACGAGTCAATGAAGAGTACGTGGAAAAAGCCACCAATGGCAAAGTAAAAGGCAAAACCGGTTCTTTAACGGCCTTGCCCATTATTGAGACACAAGCCGGTGACGTATCGGCCTTTATTCCAACCAACGTAATTTCTATTACGGATGGACAAATTTTCTTGGATACCGGATTGTTTAACTCGGGTGTGCGCCCCGCGATTAACTCCGGCCTTTCCGTATCGCGGGTAGGTGGGGCGGCTCAAACCAAGATGATGAAAAAATTAGCCGGCGGTGTGCGAATTGGCTTAGCACAATACCGGGAATTGGAAGCATTTTCTCAATTTGCGTCTGATTTGGATGAAACGACGCGTAAACAATTGGAGCGCGGCCAGCGTCGAATGGAGGTATTGAAACAGCCTCAATACCAACCGCTTAGTGTGGCTGAAATTTCGTTCAGTTGGTTTGCGGTAGAAAACGGTTATTTAGATAAAGTTCGGTTAAAAGGGGTGGTCGATTTCCTAAGTGCGATGTTGTCTTATCTTCGAGATGAGAAAAAAACGTTATTGGATGATATCAACGAAAAACCCGAGTTAACCGACGAAGTCAGCAAAAAAATGAGCGCTGCTATTGAAGCGTTTATGAAGACGTATGAATTTGAAGCGGAAGAAGAGAAAGGCAAAAAAGAGAAATAAAATAAATGGCCCACGCAAAAGAAATACGAACACAAATCACCAGTATTAAAAGCACGCAAAAAATTACGCGTGCCATGGAATTGGTTGCGGCGAGCAAAATGAAAAAGGCTCAGGAGAGGATGGAGAGGCCTAAACCTTATGCGAAAAAAATACGCCAAGTGATTCGTCATTTAGCCGAAAGCCATACCGAATACCAACATCCCTACATGCAAGAACATAAAGAGATTAAACGCGTAGGGTTTATTATCGTTTCTTCGGATCGTGGCTTGTGTGGGGGCTTAAATGTGAATTTATTTCGAAAAGCCTTGCTTGCCATGA
>DATDVD010000079.1:0-5048 GCA_035290065.1 Coxiellaceae bacterium
CCACGGTGATATCCCGTTGTCTACTATTTGTTTAGCCATCGGCGAGGGCACAGCCGATGCCATGGAAAAGGCAGGAATTCCTGTAGCAGCGAGGCCCACACTTTTCAGCAGCGAAGGATTATTAGAGTTGCCGGAACTTCAACACGTGGATCAACAATCCATTGCTATTATCACAGGGGAAAATTCACGGGGTTTATTAAAAAAAGCCCTTATTCAGCGCGGTGCAAAGGTAAAAGAATATGGTGTTTATCGCCGTCAATGTCCGGTGGTAACACCTGAGCAAATAAAGCAACTGATACAAACATCCATTCATGCCATTATTATTACCAGCCAAGAAAGTTTAAGTAATTTAATCCATATGCTAGGAGAAAAGAATTGCCCGTGGCTTTTTCAGCAATCGTTGTTAGTGATTCATCCGAAAATAGAGGCCTATGCGCGTGAGATGGGTTTTCAGAATACCATTGGGGTGGCAAAAAATCCTACCGCCAAAGCGCTGCTCGATGAATTAAAAATATGATATACTGCTTTTTAATCTTAGAAAATAGCCTGGATCCTTGCTGCGAAAAAATCCAGGGAAACATAAACTTTTAACTTCCTGAATCTTCGCGCAGCGAGATTTAGGCTACGGGAATATGTTTATGAAAGAACAAATGTCTCCACCCATTAAACCGGTTCCTCTCAAAACAGGACGCTCTTTCACCCGAATCGTATTGCTGGTCGTTGTGATTATTTTTGTGGCCAGTGGCTATTTGTTTTACAAAACCCAACAAAAAATTGCTCAAAATAATGCACAAACAGGGCGTGCTATCCAGCAATTGTCGGCTCAAGTACAAGCGCATGTCAGAGACAACGAGGATGTTACCCTCGCTCTCGAATCAGCCGATGCCCTCGTCCGCCAAGCCCAATTACAATTAATGACCGGCAATACTATTATTGTCGCCATTCAGTTTCTAAAATTAGCAGATCAAAAAATAGCGGGAGTGGATCAGCCGTCTTTACAGGATATTCGCAAAGCGTTGGCTAATAATATTAGTCAATTACAAGCACTGCGTTTGGTGGATGTAACCCATCTTATTATTCAGCTGGATGCTTTCAATCATCAAGTAACGGCTTTAACCATGGCCCCTCAAACGGCGCCTCCTGCTCCCCCGACAATCCCTACTGCTTCTTTTTCAAATGATTGGAAAGGGCATTTTCAAAAAACAGTAAACAAACTCAAAGAATTTATCGTGATTCGGCATTACACCCAACCGATCGAACCCTTATTAAATGACGAGCAATTAAATTTTCTCAAACAAAATATTCAATTAAAAGTATATCAAGCAGAATGGGCAGTGTTGCAACAGCAGTCGGATTTGTATCAGCACAATCTGACATTGATTAGATCGTGGATTCAAACGTATTACACCCAAAATCCGGCGTTAGCTAACAGTTTGTTAGAAGAGCTGGATAATTTATTAAAAATAACGCTTACACCGACACTGCCCGATCTTAACCCAGTTCTTGCCTTAATCCATGCGAACTTAAACAACGGAATACCATCCATATCCACGCCGATGGCACCTTCTTCGGTGCCGGTCGAAAAAAATATTCCGACCACTTCTTCAACAGGCCTTAAACCGGAAAACACTCCCCAAAAACCTTTGCTTAAAGAGCTGCCGAAAACTCAAACCAGTGTGGAGGCATAACCATGAGAATGCTGATTAAAATCGGTTTGATCATGTTGGCTTCCATTGGCCTGGGTTTTTTAATGTATTCCGATCCAGGCTATATACTCATCGCGTTTCATCACACCAGTATTGAAATGAGCGTATGGGTAGGGCTTGCTGTTGGCATCGTCTTATTTATAGCATTTTCAATGAGCTTTCGTTTTCTTCGTCATGTGTTGCATTTGCATCATCTCTATCGAGGATGGCAGAGCACTCGTTCTCGTGCGGTATCGCATAGACTAACGCGAGAAGGCTTAACCGCGCTCATTGAAAAACGATATGAATCGGCCATTAAAAAATTAATCAAAGCCATTCCCGCGGCGGAAGATCCCGTGGCGAATTATTTAGGCGCGGCGCGCGCGGCACAAGCCCTTAAGCAATTTAAACACCGAGATAATTATTTAGCTAAAGCCATGCGTTTAGCCGGTAAAAATAACGAGGTTGTGTTATTTACTCAAGCGCATTTACAATTAAAATCCAAGCAATGGTTGGAAGCGTACACGCTTTTAATGCCTTTCAATCAACAATGCCTTAACAACCATGCGGTATTAAAATTATTGTTAAAGGCAGCTTCTCATTTGGGATTTGATAAAGTTCAGCACGTATGGCACAGCATGAACATCATGCTGCAATTGTGGCCCGATTTATTATTATTGTATGCAAAGGCATTGGTGAGGCATCAACGATTCGATCCTCATTTAGATGTTTTAATTGAACGTATACTTAAAAAAGAATGGGCGCCGGAATTACTTCATTATTATGCTCTGACAGGGGCGAGGGCACATCACGTAAAATATGCAGAAAAATGGCTTCGCTATTATTCTAAAGACCCTGAGCTGTTGGCTTCTCTCGGACGAATATGTTATCAACAAAAATTATGGGGAAAAGCAGAGCAATATTTGCGCGCTGCCATTGGGCAAAGACCTACTGCTTCCACCTTTCAATGGCTCGCACGAGTACAAGAAGCGCTGGGTCAACACGATCAGGCGGTTGAAACGTATCAACAGGGCCTTTCACGGGTTGCTTAACGCATTCGTTACGAGGTCGTGAAGTGGCTAGAGCAATGACGAAGTGTTGTACTGTTTACCCCATTATTTTTGAGGAGGTTTGGTACTGTCCGCAGGGCTTTCTGCTTTAATCACTTCTGCTTCTGAATAATCCAATTCTTCTTCGGGTTCTTGTTTTAAACCGCGGCGTAAATTGCGTAAATTGCGTACGGCTCTCACAATGTCGTGTCCCAGCGTTTTAACGCGTTGAGTCCCAAAAATAAATATCACCATGGCTATGGTGACCAGCAGGGAACCTGGGTTTACTCCTTTAAACATGTTTCTCTCCTTAAGGGGAATCAAGTTATCCCATTGAAAAGTGAGGCTGGACCCAGCCCATATAAAACGTGAGCACCATCAATGCGAATAGTAATAAGGATAGCACAATTCGCCAGGTTAGCGCTTTGGCAAGCTGGATGTCTCGTCCGCCCTTGCGCACCAAGTAAAAACCGGCGGAACCTAAGCAATAAAGAATGACGAGCATAAATAAAATAACGATAATAACGAGCATGGCTGAAATCCTTCGAGCTAAGTTAACTAATTAAGGTAGAAAATTCTACTGGATTCCGGTTGAGTCGGAAATGGGAATAAATTGGAAGTGGCAGTAAACCGAAAATGGCAATAAATCGGGAATGCGAATAAATCGAAAATGGCAATAAATCGGGAATGGCAATAAATGTAGGGGCAGACCGTGGTCTGCCCGTTCCTCACGATAAACCTTGTGCTACATTCCCGGGCAGACCACGGTCTGACCCTACATTATTTGGAAGGTGAGTTTTATATGACCTTTTCTGCAAAACCGCTCTTTCGCTTGCGTTGCGGAGGAATAGAATTTAGTCCCAGCCTTTGGCCAACCGTGGGGGTGGCTTTGCTGCTGCCCTTATTTATTCATTTAGGCTTTTGGCAGCTCCATCGTGCCGCGTTAAAGCGTGTTTGGCTCACGCAATTCCATCAAGCTCAACAAACTTCCGCAGTAGATTTTTTGAAGGTACCGATGGAGCCTGCTTCTAATTATCGACCTGTTAAAGTCAGGGGCTATTTTGATAATCAGCATGTGTTTTTACAAGACAATATAGTACTAGATCATAATCCCGGTTATTATGTATGGATACCGTTCGTAATTCCGGGCCTCTCTCAGCGATTACTGGTGAATGTAGGCTGGATAGCGGCCCCTAGCCGAGAAAAGCTTCCTATAATAATCGAGATTAATAATAAACAGACGATTGAAGGCCTTCTGTATTGGCCTATGGGCAAGGGTTTAATCCTTAAAAATATTCCGGAAAGGGGATGGCCCAGGCGCATTCCTCAGCTAGATACCGAAAAAATGGCGCAGGATTTACAGCAGCCCCTCTATCCGGGGGTCTTGTTATTATCTCCAAATAATAATCATGGTTATAAAAAAGAATGGCACCCCACGTTTATTCCGCCCGCGCGGCATATGGGCTATGCCATCCAGTGGTTTGCACTGGCCGTAACTTTAGTTATTATATATTTCTTTCTTAACCTACACCGGAAATAACACTATGACTATTACTCTTTCCCCCACTAGAAAACGCTTGCTGTACAAGCTGTCTATTATTAGTGCCATCTTTATTATCCCCCTGTTGTTGGCTTGGTATCTGGTCCATCACAAGGGATTATTGAGTGAGACCACGAATTACGGCTATTTAATTAGCCCGCCTTTTCCTGTCAGCAGTTTAAAAATGTATAACGGAAAAGGTCAGATGTTAAACAATTGGGTGTTTGCACGGCGCGCTCCTTCTTCCGTGGATCAGCGGTTGATTGGCTCGTGGGTGTTGTTGGTGATCAATCCCACTCAATGTGAGCAAGCCTGCAAGACCATGCTCTACAATGTTCGGCAAATTCATACGGCCACTGGCAAAGATCAGGACCGGGTGCGAACGGCTTTATTAAGTTTTCCAGGCCAACAAACGCCTAAAATGGTTGCACAAATGCTCGATCCTGATTATAAAGACACCCTTTCTTTATGGATGCAGGCGACGGACTTTAATGCCGTGGTTAATCAATACGTGAAGCTGCCTTACGTCGCACAAGAAGGCGCACTCTATATGATTGACCCTTTAGGTAATGTGATGATGGTCTATAAGCCGGATGCAGATCCATCTTCTATTCTGGACGATCTTCAGCATGTATTACAGGTATCGCAAATTGGATAATAAACCTTCCTTTTATTCCGTCTTGGCAAAAATAGCCGTTTTTTTGGCCGTGATGGTCATTATGTTGGGTGCTTATACGCGTTTAAAAGAGGCGGGTTTAGGTTGCCCCGATTGGC
>DATDVD010000080.1:0-8003 GCA_035290065.1 Coxiellaceae bacterium
TTTAAATATAGCCTAAGGTTATTAAGGAAATATTAAGGGGGGATTCCTGGGTTACCATCCCCTTTCAGACTGGCTCCAGAAGAAAAAGAAAGTTATCTGGAACGAGGGGTAGAGGCTCCAGGGGTGGGGGTGGGAGCTGCAGTGCTGGCTGGGGGTGCACCGACACTTGCTAACAGTGCGTCTGGACTTGCTGACGGCGCACCGACACTTGCTGACGGTGCATCTGCACTGGCTGACGGTGCACCGCCACTTTCTACCGCTGCGGGGGAAAGGCCCAATCTTTCACGCACAATTTGACCCCTTATATTAGTGAGGGGGGGCACTCCGTCGAGCGAAGGTAGAGATGGAGGAGGCTTCCCCTCCATGCTGTTTTTTCCGGCTTTTACTACACGACCTACTTCAGCGACTTCGTGCATTTTAGTATAAATCACAATAACAAGTCCTATGCCAGCTGCAATACCGGCTGCAATACCGGTAATCCAATGAGCACTGATCAGCAACGCAGAATAATGAGCGGGTTGGTAAAATAAATTAAGGCCAACGGCTAACGACGTCAGAGCCGTAATAACGGCTTGCGCCAAACACGAATAGGAGCGCGTCTGATACAACTCTCTCAAGCGCTGATTATTTTGAAGGGCGTCCATATTTACGAGACGTGCACTGCGGTAGTCGTGTAATTTTTTCCTGGCTTTAATAAATTCTACGGCGGATACAAGCGTCATAAAAAATACAGCACTGACGAAAAATAATTTAGCAATGGGAGGGGTGGCTGCTAAGGAATGAATGGAGAGCATCCAAATCGAGGCTACCATTAAGCAGGCTGTTTTCAGTAATTGCCAAAGAGCGTCTTGCCAGGCAAGACGATGCCGAGGGGAGCCAATAATATCGTCTTTCTGAATGCCAAGCGTTTTAAGAAAACCAATCACAGTGATTATCACTTCCACAGCCATAAAAGCGGTTATCAGCGCGATGCGAAGAGCATGGGGTTGTAAAAAGGTGGTGGCAGAGGCTAAGGCAAAAACCGCTAATAAACTGCACTCCATAAGAGTGGTGCCCGAGGCGTTGATGAATTTAAACCAATCCCAGGAAGAGTCTTCAAGACCGAAATGAGTGAGTGTATGAGATCCTGCCATCTCTCTATGATATTCGAATTTTATTAAAATTACCTTAAAATCGTAGGGGCAGGCAAAGTCTGCCCATCCGAAATCCAAACCTTGTCCTACCCTCCCGGGCAGAGCACGCTCTGCCCCTACAATTTTTATAATAGGTTTTTGTGCAACGAATGCTGTGTTCCTGGGCAACATCCTCCTCTACACCCCCCGTAGGGGCACCGTGGTCTGCTTAAAAACATCTTTCCCCGTATGGGCAGACCACGGTCTGCCCCTACGGTTTTTTTAGGCAATTGTATATATTTGGCTCCATGAAAACTTCTTTAACCGCATACATTGATAATCTGAGCCATGAAGGACGGGGGGTAGCGCATATTGAGGGGAAAACCACGTTTATTAAAGGGGCGCTGCCAGGGGAAGAGGTTCGCTTTCAGTATGTGCGACGAAAAGGTAGTTTTGATGAGGGGGTTCTTGAAAGGGTTTTAGAATCCAGCCCTGATCGTACTACACCGCCCTGCCCTTATTTTGGTGTGTGTGGTGGATGTCAGCATCAACACATGAGCCGTGAAGCCCAATTGCGCCACAAAGAAAAAGTGGTGTTGGAATTACTGAAATACCAAGGCAGCATTGAGCTTTCTCAACTATCGCCGGCTTTAATAGGGCCCGAATGGGGATATCGACGTAAAGCGCGGTTGAGTGCAAAATGGGTAGGGGGTAATAAAAATAAAGTATTGGTGGGTTTTCGAGAACAAAATCCCCGTTTCATTATCGATTTAGATATTTGTCTCGTGCTTCACCCTTTAGTGGGACAACGTTTATCTTTATTCAGCGAATTGTTTTCCCATTTTGAGAATAAAACGGGTATTCCACAAATGGAAATAGCCGTTGCCGAAAATGCGGCAGCAATTATTATTCGACATTTAAAGCCTTTTCGTCCGGAAGAATTAGAACAATTAAAACAGTTTGCGAAAACACATTCATTCCAGATGTATTTGCAGCCTAATAATGCTGACAGCATTCATCCGTTATGGCCGATTGCACCTGAACCACTTTACTACACTCTACCCGATTTTAAATTGCGATTTGAATTTAAACCCACGCAATTTACGCAAATTAATTGGGATATTAATCGAAGCATGTTAACACAAGCGCTGGCGTGGTTAGACGTGCAGCCGAATGAATCGGTGTTAGATTTGTTTTGTGGAATTGGAAATATTAGTTTGCCATTGGCGAGGCAAGCGCTTCAAGTGGTGGGGATAGAAGGGGAAGCGGATGCCGTTTTACAAGCACAGCATAATGCTCAATTAAACCAAATAACCCATGCCGAATTTTATGTGGCTAATTTATTTGAAAGCGTTGAAAGATATGAATGGGCAAAGCGATCGTATGACACAGTGGTATTAGACCCTCCCCGGGCAGGCGCAAAAGAAATCATTCCTTATTTTTCGCGGTGGAAGCCTAAAAAAGTTTTATATATTTCCTGCAATCCCGCTACATTTGTGCGCGATGCGGCGTTGTTGAAAGAACAGGGTTATACGCTAACGCAGGCTGGTATTATGGATATGTTTCCCCATACTCATCATATAGAAGTAATGGTATTTTTTGAGCATTGTTAAATGTAGAAACAGAACCTGACTGGTATAACCAAAAAGGATTCGTTAGGATAAGTGGATGAAAAACACTCGTTATAGCGATCATTCTTCCCCTCACCTGGCCGTGCAGGCTTGGCTGGAAGAAATAAAAAGCTATCCTTTAGAGCAGAATGTGTTAGCGCGTGCGTGTGAATGGGCCCTGCAACACGGCAATATTTTGCCGGCTTTGCATATGACGGACGTGCTGATAGAGATGCAGGCGGATTCATCGAGTATTGTGGCTGCTATTCTCTATGGCAGCGTACGAGAACCCGCTGAACCTCCGACGGAAGAATTCGTTGAAAATCACTTTGGTGCGGACGTGGCACGCGTTCTAAAAGGGATTTGGCGACTAGAGGGCATTAATACTTTTCAAGTTAATCGATCGGAAGAACAACACAATAATGTTCGGAAATTAATATTGGCTATTTCACACGATATTCGTTCCGTGCTAGTGAAATTGGCAGAGCGTTTAACGACGTTACGCGCGCTTAAACAAGCCACTCGCGAGATTCAAATGGAACAAGCGAATGAAGTGTTTCATTTATATGCGCCACTGGCGAATCGATTAGGATTAGGTCAATTGAAATGGCGATTGGAAGATTGGTGTTTTCGCTATTTAGAACCTGAAAAATATCAAGTCATTTCTAAAGCACTCAATATGAGGCGGACGGATCGAGAAGCGTTTGTAAAAAATATGATGGGGGAATTACGCCATCTGTTAGAGGTTTCTCATATTAAAACCGCGAAAATTTCGGGGCGGGCGAAACATATTTATAGTCTTTATAAAAAATTATCGAGAAAAAATACGCTCGAAAATATTTATGATTCCATCGCAATGCGGGTATTGGTCAATTCTGTTGAAGAGTGTTATACCGTACTGGGCATTGTAAATGCTCATTGGGCTCATATTCCCAAAGAATTTGATGATTATATTGCTCATCCCAAACCGAACGGTTATCAATCCATTCATACTGCCATTATGGGGCCTGATCAACGTCAGGTAGAAATTCAGATTCGTACGTTTGACATGCACCAAGCAGCAGAACTCGGTGTCGCTGCGCATTGGGTATATAAAGAAGGTAAGCGCGAAGCACAGGATTATGAAAATAAAATTAATTGGTTAAGGCAAGTCATTCACTGGCAGCAAGAGCTCAGCACCACAAACCTGCATTCGGCCTTTGACGACCATGTGTATGTGTTTACACCGATGGGTGAAGTGATGGATTTAGAAAAAGGCGCTACGCCCTTAGATTTTGCCTATCATATTCACAGCGAGGTGGGGCATCGATGTCGGGGTGCAAAAGTAAATGGAAAACTGGTGCCTTTAACGCATAGTTTAAAAACGGGTGAGGAAGTGAGCATTATTACCAGCAAAACGCCTCATCCGAGCCGAGATTGGTTGCGCAAAGAGAGTGGGTATTTGCATACCTCTCGGGCTCGCGCGAAGGTAGCGCAATGGTTTCGACACGAGGATAAAGACAAAGAGCCGGTGGTTAAAACATCGACGAAGCTCGAAATGGACATTCCGCTTCCCGTAAAAAAAATAAAAAGCCCGCAGAAAAAAGGGTCTGTTGCATTGGTGGAAGGGGTGAGTGATTTATTGACCCAAATGGCTGGCTGTTGCAAACCAGAGCCTCTCGCGCCTATTGTAGGGTATGTAACCCGTATGCGAGGCATTACCATTCACCGGGCCAATTGCTCTAATGTAAAACGTTCGTTGGCGCAGAATCCTAACCGAGGGGTAAAAACCACGTGGACAGACCGTTACTAGAAAGTTTCCATTACGCTATACTAATAGGATAGGATGGTTAAAAGAGAGACGTAATGAAAAAAGTGATGGGTTTTCTCATTCTACTGGGACTGGTTATAGCCGCTTATATGCACTGGCATCCGTCTCAAAAAAAATCCTTGGCTGAGCCGACTGTCACGGTGGCTTATGGGGATATCACGAAAAAAGCGATTGCGGTGGGCCAAATTGTCCCCAAACATGTGACGACCGTGAAATCTCCCATCGCCGGCATTACGGATATGTGGTATCACGATGCAGGCGATTATGTCAAAGTAGGCGAGCCTTTGTTGCGTATTCGTCCAGCCCCTACGCCTCAACAATATGCAGAAACCCTCACCCAAAAAAAACGTGATACCATTGCCTTGAAAGCGGATGAACAAAAACTGGCCGATGAAGCCTATTTAGTGAAACAACACGTTTTGCCTTCCAACAGCGTGGATTATCGCAATGCACAACAAGAATATGAAACCACCAAAGCTCAATTAGAATTGGATCAACAAAAATTAGCTCTGCTCTATAAAGGACAAACCACTATTGGTAATCAAACCATGCAGAACGTTATTAAAAGCCCTATTGAAGGGTATATTCTGCAACGCAATGTGGATGTGGGAGATCCCGTTATTTCCATTAGTGATGCACAATCTGCCACACAATTATTTATTATTGCGAATATGCAGGATATGATTTTTCGTGGCACAGTCGATGAAGTGGATGCCGATGAGATTCAAATGGGTATGCCGGCTGACATACACGTGGCAGCTATTCCTGACAAAACTATTACGGGCGTCATTACCAAAATTGCCTTGCAATCCGATAATATGAATCCATCAAATGCAGCCAGTAACAACACTTCCAGCAGCAATAATACTCCTGCGCCTTTTAACGTAGGATTTCAAATTGAAATTGGCCAATTAAAAGTGCCTGCTGATACTGTTTTACGTTCCGGTTTTTCAGCGACTGCAGAAGTCGTATTAAAAACGGTAAAGCATGTGGTAGTAATTCCAGAACGTGTATTAATTTATAAAGACGATAAACCGTTTGTAAGAAAAAAAGTGAATGGAAAAGTGACGGATCAAGCCGTTCAATTAGGGCTTTCCGATGGTATGAATGTGCAAGTGCTCTCGGGTGTGAAAGTGGATGATGTCTTAGTAGAGCCAAAACCTTTGACCGGTGAATAAGGAAAGTTTTTGTATTGGTTCGATCTGGTTCAAGAAATTTTAGCGAGTATTCGCGCTCATAAGCTTCGTAGCGGACTCACGTTATTGGGAATTATAGGCGGAACGGTTTCTGTGCTCGTGCTATTGGCGTTAGGAGAAGGATTTTATTTAAGCAACAAAATGGCCATGGATACTCTGGCTAATAATGCCATTATGGGCAGTCCGTATTTTACCTCCAAACCTTTTCGAGGCCAAGGACAACACCAGGCCATTAAAATTTATGCCAGCGATATTGAGCAACTCCAAAAAACTCTGCCCGATATTCTGTATGCAAGCCCTGTGTTACAAGCGCAACAACGCATTACCCTCTCCTATGGAAAGCAAACAGCGTTTAGAGAAGTGATAGGCGTGGGGCCTGCCTATCAATACGTGCGAAAATTAAATTTAACAAAAAAAAGTCGTTTTATTAATGCACTGGATTTAAACCAAACCAATAAAGTGGTAGTCATCGGGGAAAAATTAAAAACGCGATTATTTGGGCAACAAACGGCTATCAATAAAATTTTAAAAATTAATGGCATTCCCTTTCGGGTAATAGGCGTCTCTGCCACGGATCATTCGGGAAGTTTTTTGGATGCGTTAAATAGCGGATTTATGCCCGCTTATATTCCTTACAGTACGTTTATTAAACTTTGGGGTAACCAAGTGATTAGTGAATTTATTGTCACTCCTAAAGCGGATACGGATGTCAATGCTTTAAAAATACAAATTCAGCATTATTTTGCAGCCCTTTTAAATTATGATCCTACGGATACGCAAGCCATATGGATGCCTAATATCCAGGAATTTCTTCAATTTCTTCAGTGGTTTTTTATGGGCATTCAAATTTTTCTGGGATTTTGTGGGGCCTCTGTATTAGGAATCGGCGGATTAGGGGTGGCCAATATCATGTTTTTAATTGTTCATGAGCGAACACGAGAAATTGGATTGCGTATGGCACTGGGCGCCACCGATGCGTACATTATGTGGCAAATTATGTTGGAAACATTTTTATTTGTATGGATCGGTGGTGTGATGGGTATTGTATTGTCCTATGGAGTGGTCGCCTTGTTAGCGCATTTGTCTCTCCCACCGTGGTTAGGCACACCGATCATTACGTTTTACAGTGTTTATATAACGATAGGAGTATTAATGATGATTGCATTAATTAGCGGTTATTTTCCTGCAAAACGAGCACAACAAATGAATCCTGCCGTAGCACTGATCGCATAGGACAACCGATGATCGCATGGCAATATCTTTTCAGAGAAATGATGTCCCATAAAATACGGGTGATATTGATTATTCTCGCGATTGCCTGGGGCACTACGGCGATTACCACCATGTTGGCGATTGGAGAAGGATTACGAGTCACCTTTGGGCGTGCGATGCAAGGCGTAGGGCAAGGCTTGCTGATTGTGTCGGGGGGTAAAACCTCTCGCATTGTTCAAGGCACACCCCTTCGCCAATCCATCCATTTGACTCAACAAGATGTGGATGCCATTCAACAAAGTATTCCCGGCATTCAAGCTATTAGTGGGGAATTTACGTTTTCAGCCCCTCTCACCTATCAAGGCAAAAGCAGTTTTGCGGTGCAAAAAGCGGTGGAACCGGCTTACGCCACCATTCGTAATATTCGCATTTCACCGCCCGGGCGTTTTATTAATCCCCTGGACATGGAAGAAAATAGACGGGTCGTCGTCGTGGGTGATGAAATTGTCAAACGTTTATTTCCCGCTTCTACCAACCCATTGGGTAAAACTATTTTATTGGGCCAGTGGCCTTTTCAAGTGATTGGTGTGACTTCACACAAACTTCAAATCAGCAGTTATGACGGGCCTGATGCCTATAAAATTTGGATTCCTGCTTCTACTTATTCTCTTCTCACACGCCAACGTGCGTACAGTGATTTAATTATTTTACCGACAGATCCTGCGCATACGGAGGCGTTACAACGTGCCATTCAAACGCTGATTGCTGTCAATCATCGTGCTAATCCGGAGGATGATCGCATTGTCGATTTTGAAGATTTGTATCAAACCCAACAAAAATCCACGCAATTATTTTTAGGCATGCAAATTTTTCTAGGGATTGTGGGAGGATTGGCACTCGGGATTGCAGGCGTGGGTATTGCCAATGTTATGTTAGTTTCTATTTCACACGCCACACGCGATATTGGCATTCAAATGGCCATTGGCGCAACACCTCAAATTATTATTGTTCATTATCTAACCGAAGCGTTGTTGATGATGCTGACAGGAGGTCTTCTAGGGTT
>DATDVD010000081.1:0-3665 GCA_035290065.1 Coxiellaceae bacterium
AGCCAAGTATCAGCAAATGTTCGAAATTTATTGCACTTACAGGCCGTGGTTTATACCATAGGTGAACCCTAAGAACAAGTAGGGGCAGACCGCGGTCTGCCCGAGCAAATTCTAAATCTTGCGCTACATTCTGGGCAGAGCGTGATCTGCCCGAGCGGATTCTAAATCTTGCGCTATATTCTGGGCAGAGCACGCTCTGCCCCTACAGGTACAATACAGAGATAATTAGGAATAAAGTTGGCAGGTATGGGCGTTACAATAAAAAGTGTAGAAGAAATCGAAAAAATGCGGGTGGCCGGTCAACTGGCTGCGCAAGTCCTTGAAATGATAGGGCCTTACGTAAAAGTAGGCACTACTACCACAGAATTGGATGCTCGGTGCCACGAGTATATTGTCCATCACCAACACGCCACTCCTGCCCCACTGAATTATAAAGGTTTCCCTAAGTCCATCTGCACCTCCGTTAATCACGTGGTCTGCCACGGCATTCCGAATGAAAAAACCCTGAAAAACGGGGATATTGTGAATATTGATGTGACTGTGATTAAAGATGGCTACCACGGGGATACCAGTAAAATGTTTGAGGTAGGGGAAGTCGCCCCGTATGCCAAGCGCTTGATCAAAATCACGCAAGAGTGCCTATATTTGGGCATCCAATGGGTCAAACCCGGTGTCTACTTGGGGGATATTGGGGCTGCCATCCAAGACCATGCAGAAAAAAATAACTATTCCGTGGTGCGAGAATACTGTGGACATGGAATCGGAAGAATTTTTCATGAAGATCCGCAAGTATTGCACTATGGTAAGCCTGGTACGGGCATGAGGCTGGAATCGGGCATGACCTTTACGATTGAACCCATGATTAACCTAGGTAAACGCCAGGTGAAATTATTGGGCGATGGATGGACAGTGGTAACCAAAGACCGAAAATTATCGGCTCAGTGGGAGCACACTATTCTGGTGACGGAAACAGGCCATGAAGTTTTAACGAAACGACAGTAAGAAGTCGGTATTAATTAAAAAAAACCGAAAACCCAAATCCCACCCATGGTAGGGGCAGACCGTGGTCTGCCCGGGAATGCAGCACAAGATTTTAATATTGCACGGAGGGCAGAGCACGCTCTGCCCCTACGTGATTTTATGGGTTTTACGGGCTTGTTTTAAAATCTTTTTAAAATCGTTTGAACCGGCGGGAATGGAGAGGAAATTATTCATGCCTGCTTTTAAACAACATTGACGATCTTCTTCACGTGCATGAGCGGTCAATGCACAAATATACGTTTTTTGGTTAGGGTTAGCGTCAGATCGAATTTTCTGAGTGACTTCAATACCACTGCAATCGGGTAAACCTACGTCCATAAAAATTAACGAATAGGGTTTTTCTCGAATTCGTTGCAAAGCCTCCGCGCCTGTCACCGCCATTTCCACAATGCACCCATAATTTTCCAACATAATACGAGTGACTCGCGTGGAATAAAGATTATCTTCAACCAATAAAACCGTTAAACCCACAAATTCCTTAGCTTTTGTGATGATTTTAGATTCCTTAATCTGACGATTCAATTCCACCGCATCGGCCAACAATAGAGGTAATTCACATATAAAAGTAGAGCCTTTTTTTAACCGACTTTCCACAGCGATACTGCCCCCCAATCCTTCCACTAATTGTTTAGCAATGGTAAGCCCCAACCCACTGCCCAAATATTTTCCATGGTAGGCCGGATCTACGCGATAAAAGCGATCAAAAATTTGGTTGATATTTTTAGAGGAAATACCAATACCTGTATCCTTAACAGTAAAGTGAAACCATACCTTATCTTTAGACTGTTTTTTCTTAACCACAGACAAAGTAATTTCACCTTTTTCAGTAAATTTCACCGCATTACCCAATAAATTGCTAATAATACGTCGAATCGCTTGCGGATCGGATCGCACAATATGGGGAATTTTGGCTGGAAAATCGAAATTCATGGTTACGGAGGATCTTAATTGCGATTGGATTCCTCGAACAATATCTTGAATTAATAATTTTAAATCGAGTGGTTCTTGTTTAAATTGAAGACCACCCGATTCTAATTTAGAATAATTTAAAATACGGTTAACCAAGTGTAAAATAGATTTTCCCGATTGCAAAATAGCATTTAAATATTCTTCTTGTTCTTCACTATGGTCTCGATGTTTTAAAATTTCTGTCATGCCTAACACAGAGTGAAGCGGCGTTTTTAAATCATGGGTCATATTTGCTAAGAATTCTGTTTTAGCACGGCTAGCGACTTCCGCTTGGTCTCGCGCTTCTTGCAATTGGTGTTCTGCTTTTTTACGGGCTGTAATATCTTGATAAATACCTAAAATACCCACTGTCTGGCCCGAGGCATCTTTTAACGGTACTTTACTGGCCAATACGGTTCGACGACGGCCATCGGCCATTAATTGCGGTTCTTCAAAATCCAGTTTGTATTCTCCGCGCAATACTGCTCGGTCACCTGCTCGAAACAGTTCTGCTTCTGTTTTCCCCCAGGCTAAATCAAAGTCTGTTTTTCCAATAATATCTTCGGGTTTTTTAAGGCCTGCTGCTTTCGCAAAGTTCTCATTGCATCCCAAATAAACAGAGTTAACGTCTTTCCAATAAAGATAACCTGGAATATGGCGAAAAATATCCTGAATGTTTTGTTGAAGATTAGCTTCGCGCTTTAATGCTTCACAGTATTGAGTATTATCTTCCCCGACAATCCAAAACCCCTCAATCTCCCCGGCTTTGTTATAAATTTTAGCCGCGCTCCAATTATAATTTTTTTCTTCGTGATTGCTCGTCGTTAAGGAAGCTTTAATATTTCTTACTACACCATTATCAAAAATAGAGATTAAATTTTTGGAAAAAGGACACGGTTGATAGCATCCCTTCCATAATTCCCAATAGGGCTTTCCACGAACAGCAGAAGATTCAACGCCAAATACTTGCTGAGCTTTATGATTTAAGGTTTGGATACGGTAATCCGTATCCAACTGAATAATAATATGGTCGATGATCTGGCTGAGTTGTTCAAGCGAAGCAATAAACATTCAAATTTACCTAAGGGCACCCACCGGGCGGCAAGAGGAAACCATCGGGCGGGGAGCACGATGAGCCGCTGCCATAGCAGCGGCTGCGGTGTCAGCCGCATCTTCCCTAAGTTTTTGGGCTGCTTCAGGTTGAAGTTGTAAGTTATCGGCCGATACGCTTCGTGGAAACGGCGGCGCCCTTAAAGCGGCGGTAGGACTAGGATTAATTCCCTCTCGCCGACACTCCGCTCTTCCTCCTGCTGCTAACGTTAAAGCATCCATTAAACCCTCTGTACTAGGATCCCGCAATTGCCCTCTACGCTCCCCTCCGCAACATTCCAATTCCCTCTCTCTACTACTTGGCCGGTCTTCTTCTGCCTCCTCAGAAACAGCAGGTGAAGGCAGAGCCGTGGATGCAGCGGAAGCAATTGAATGCGCTGAAGCTTCACTTCCAGCACCTGCACTTTCCCCCGACCCTCCTTCCCCTGGGATTAATCCTCTTGAAGGCGAAAGATGAGTAGCCGCGTCTCTTGAAGCTTGAGATGATCGGGGAGGCGTTCCACCGCCACCGCTACCAGCTCCTACGGCTGATGCCGGAACTTCTAATACCCGGCTAGACAAAGAAG
>DATDVD010000082.1:0-19752 GCA_035290065.1 Coxiellaceae bacterium
TGAATTGGGGCGGAGTGCTTTTTTTAATACAAGCCCGGTGCATTTGTTAAATGCTCCGGTTTACGCTGCCATAGTGGGTATTGTATATCTCGTGGTGCGGAGTATTCTAAAAGCTCGGAAAAGGACATACATTGAAAGGCAAAAAAGCCATTATTGCGCCCTACGGCCAGAATTCGCGCACCGTGATAGAAGGCCCGGTGGACCTGCTACTGTGCCGGTTCCTAATCCTGTGATGCAAGCTCAAGCTGCCGGTGGTTTGCCTGTAGTGGCTTACGCGGGAAGAGGGCCCGGCCTTCTCTCTCCCCGAAAAGTATCTCATCCCCCTCCCTTAGTGGTGGAAGCAGAAGCCGTTAGACAAGGAGCTGTCCCATTATGACATTCAGATCTTCCCTTATCAGTGCAGCCACTATTCAAGACTTTTCAGCCATGAATGTTGCCCGTTTTTTAGAAATGAAAAGAGGGGGGGCTCGCGATCTTCTCTCCGCTCGGGGGGCACGTGCACACCACCTGAGTCAAATACGATTGTCAGCGGGTCGAGAAGATTTAGATTTAGAAGAACTTACACGATTGGCGCAAGAAACCTATGATCAAAAAGGCATTTTAAGGCTGATGCCCCTGCGCGAATTTGCAGGTGATGTCGCAACAATGCCTTCTGGAAGCCCTTTACCCGAGGTTTTGCGTCAATCACTGGTTTGTTATGCACCGGATTCTAGTCGTCTTAACGGCGAATATCCGAGCACTCCTTCTATCAATGTTCAACGAATGGCTTATCAAAAAGCACGTGCCGCGTTGGCAATTATTGATAGGCGATTAGCTAAACCCCCTTTTCGGGAAGGAAAAGAATTAAGACCGGATGAAATACAAGCGTTAAATCCAGAGGAAAGATCCGCCTACCAAAAGTGGTTTCAGGCACGTCGCGCTATTATTACAGCACTCAATAATTTTTCACTCTACATAAGATCCCAAACAGCCATAGGTTCTCTCACACAAAATATCAATCAATTTTATATTCTTTTAGCCCATTTATTGGAAAAACATACGGGGTTGCGCTATCGTGACGCAGAAAAAAGATTATTTGTTCAAGAAAGTTTTTTGACCTGGCAAGAGGGTAGAAAACCTTTCATTAATATCTCTGAACTTCCAGACGACGGTGGGCAATCTTTAATTGTGGTGCAAATGTCTGTACCGGTGACTGGACTAACAGAAGAACAAAAAAATACTTATCGCGCATGGATTAATGAACCTTCTAAAACAGAAGCCGATTGGGCCCGTCGATTATCGCCTGAGGTGAAAGAATTATTGCGACCCTTGGTGGCTCATGCAGTTCGAACGGAAGATTGGAGTGCATTAGAAAAACCACTTCCCTGCGTTCTTCGTTCAACAGCAGGCTTGAGTAATTTGTCGAGTGATTGGTTTTTGGTTTACAGACGTGAGGATTTAACTACTCCTGTTCATTGCTCTTCTCAACTGCGTTTTTCTGTTCCTATACCTATCGATTTTACACGCGCAAGAGAACGGAACATACGAATTCAGCTAGCGAAGCAAAATATTTATCAGTTTTTGGAATTGACAGTCGATGGATTTTTATTAAATCATCGTGAATTATGGGAAGCCGTATTACGTGAAAATCAGCCCGAATTGGTAACTGCGCTGCAAGGCGATCAATGGGCCGCCTTTAATGAAATATCGCTGGGGGATAAAATACGTTGGTGTAAACGCATTGTAATTAAAAAATGGCAATTAGAGGGAGCTATCAATCCAGACGATCCTATTTTATTTCCTGTGGGTCTTAATTCTTTATTAACAGAATTTCAAGGAGAATCCCTTACGGCATCCTATGAAAATAATTCTCGTTTTTTTGAAGAAGAACAAGAAGCGATTCGCCGCGTTCGTGATGAATTAAGAAACGGCCCTGAGGGGATCGACCTCAAATTATTTTTTACTAATAACACACCCATTAATGTGTTGGGACGAAGATCGTTGGCTAGGCATACGGATGATCCGGCCAATGATCGGCACTATCTGGAATGGATTGATTATATTTGCAATCATAGTACCTTGCCTGAAGGGAAACTCCGGTTTTTAAAACTCTGCCGTGGGGCATTACCGGCATTAGGCCCTACATCACCCGATACCTACGGCGATCGTTATCTGATGCGGGCAGGTATTTATGAAAGCCTGAATCGCTCAATGGGAACCAATACCGTTCACTGTAAAAGCAGTAAAGATCGCACCAGCATGGCTCGAACTGTTTGTTATGGAGATATTTTATTTGAGCTAAAAACAGGGCGATTACCCATTATAATGAGACAAGGAGGACACTCGACAGAGGATGAAACACGAGATCGAGAACGGAGTTACTTTTTATCTCTTTTGCGTTTTCTAGAAAGCACGGATTACCAAAATCAAAAAGCGGAAGAAAATAATCGCGGTATACTGGGGAAAAAGAATGAAGGCACGTGGTCTACTGATATGGTCACGATGTTAAGGCATGATCATGCGCACTGGAAAGTAGTGCTTCTTTATGCCGGTATTTTAGAATTTTTAATGTTATTGTTCGTGCATACTCATCATATTATCCCTTTTATGCATTGGCTTGCATTACCGACGGTCAAAGCGGCTATTGTGATTGGAACCGTTACAACGGCTTTATCGTTGGGTGTATTATTATACTTTCTTGTTTATCAAATAAGAGACCGCGTGCAAAAAGGAACAGAGGAATTTAAGGCTCGAGCTTTATTTATAGAAAATGAAAAAATTTCAAGACGTCTTGCTTCTTGTAATAAATTACCTGGCTTGAAATTGAGTCATTTACTCTTAGGCGATAAGATTAACAGAACAAAAATAATGATCGTCTTTGCCGGTATTTTTATAGCCGGGGTTTTAATATCGTGTTCTTTTTTTACGCCGGAGATTACTTCTTTATTGATTCCTTTTATTGCGCTTGGCTTAGTGGGTGCTAAATTATTTACCAATAAAACCAAAAAACTTGTATTGCTGTTAGCCTTTATTGCCGCATGCGAGGCCGTTGTGCTTATTACAACGGGTTTTTCACCTGGTTTTATGCGGTGGATCACTCATTGGGGTGTACAACATTTGGGTTTTATGGGTAAACAGGAAATACGAATGGCAACGGCACAAGTATTATTTTCTAGTGCTATGCTCTTTATATTAATTAGCTTTGTTTACACCGTTGTAAAACCGATCGTTTCTAAACTAATAGAATGTATTCGACAATCCCAACGAGGCCGCTACATTCAAAAAATTAGTACTAAGTTTGCAGGGCCACAGGTTTCCCTTCCCCACGCTCGAGCCCATTCATGGGCAGCACGAGGCGGGATAATGCCAGCTGCAGGACCCGGAAGAAAACTACGACCAGAAACACAGGTTAGGACTAACCCTCTTCAGGCCATGAGCAGGAGGGTCAAGTAGCAGAGTTTCCTAGGCTTTTCGAGGCCAGGCTTCCAAAATAGCTTTTGCTACAGTCATTAAGGGAATAGCAAAAAATACTCCCCAAAATCCCCACAAGCCTCCAAAAATCAATACCGATAAAATAATGGCGATGGGGTGCAAATTCATCACCCCTGAAAATAAAAGCGGCGTTAATACATTGCTATCAAATATAACAATAATAAGATAAGCCACCATTAAATAGAAAAACGCGGGTTCTAAGCCCCACTGGAATAAAGCAATAACCACCACAGGAATAGTGACCAGCACAGCGCCAATATAGGGCACGATGGCGGATAGTCCTACACAAACACCTAATAATCCCGCATAAGGCATATGCAAAATCCAGAAAGTTATCCACGTAATTAGCGAGATAATCACAATTTCAATAACGCGGCCTCGAATATAAAGCCCGATTTGTTTATGAACCTCTTGGCCTACAACGGTGACTAACGAACGATCCGACGGTAGAAATTGAGTTGTCCAGGCTAATAAATTTCTATCATCTTTTAATAAAAAGAAAATTAAAATGGGCACCAACACCATATATAAAACCCATTCAATAATATTCGAAAGACTGGATAAGGAAAACGAAAATACCCAATGGCCCCATTTTGAAATCTGCTCTTTGATAAAATCGGACGCTTGCGTAAATTCCACGTGTTGAGTGATCAATGGATATCGATCGGACCAATCGCGAAAAAGATGCTGTACTTTATCAATAGCAGCAGGCATTTCCCGCACCAAACTTCCTAATTCACGCCACAGCAAAGGCAATACCACCAATAAGAAAACCCCTACTAGCCCTAAAAATAGTAAAAAGACCAACGTTACAGCTATTAAATGAGGCATTCGCCACTGTTCAAAGAGCCGTACAATAGAATTCAGCAAATAAGCCACGATAATGCTGACTAACAAGGGTGCTAAAATATTGCCGAAAAATTCCAGCAGAACAATAATGACGACTATGGTAAAAAAAAGACCGAGGGCTGCAGGATCGGAAAAGTTTCTAGAAAACCACGTAGAAATGGCTTGGAGAATAGGGTTACTGCGCATAATTTGTCCTTTTTCTATCGTCCCTTACACAAGAGCTGTTTCCAATGACTCTTTCGCGAGCACTTCAATCATTTCGAGCGCCGCATCCGCACAGGCGTGCCCTTTATCACTGTGATCACCGCCGGAACGAGCCAAGGCTTGCTGGCGATTATTCACCGTCAATACCCCAAAAATCACCGGTATTTCGTGTTCCAGAGCCACCTTTTGACATCCGTAACTCACTTGCTGACAAACATACTCATAATGATCCGTTTGCCCTCGAATGACCGTGCCCAATACTATAATAGCTGAATAATGGCCGGTTTTAGCCATTTTTTTAGCCACTAAGGGAATTTCTACCGCCCCAGGCACCCACCGAATATCCAGATTCGCACGAATCACTCCTTTTTCTTCTAAGCGAGCCACCGTACTGTTTAATAACCGTTGGTTCACCGCTTCATTGAATCGACTGACCACTATCGCTATTTTCATACTTTTTCTACCTGAGTTAATAAATGGCCTAGTTTTTCTGCTTTGGTTTTTAAATAATGTCGAGTATGAAGATTCGGCGTTATTTCCAACGCTTCGCGTTTGACGACCTCAATACCAAATCTTCGAAGGGCTTCCATTTTCTTAGGGTTATTGGTTAATAAGCGCACGTGTTTGATATTGAGCGATTTTAAAATTTGCGCAGCAATGCCATACTCTCGTTCATCCGGTTTAAATCCTAAATGCTCGTTGGCTTCAACCGTATCTAAGCTGTATTTTTGCTGCAAAGCATAGGCTTTGATTTTATTAACAAGACCAATGCCTCGCCCTTCTTGACGTAAATACAATAATACACCCCCTTCTTTACCGATGCGATCAATGGATTGGTGTAATTGAGGGCCGCAATCGCAGCGATTAGAGCCAAATACATCACCGGTCATGCATTCAGAATGCAAGCGAACTAAGCACGGTTGATTAACATCGTGCATTTTTGAAATTAATGCCACGTGTTGACACCCGTCCAAGGCGTTTTCGTAGACTTGAATATGAAAATGAGGATAGGATTGTAATGTTAAAGGAGAAGAAGCCACCGCTTCAATGAAGGATTCTGTCATAAAACGATAGGTGACAATATCCTCGATGCTGAGTATCGGCAATTGATGGGTGCGAGCAAATTGTTCTAAGTCTTCTTGGTGCGCCATCGAGCCATCGTCGTTCATCACTTCGCATAAAACAGCGGCAGGACGTAAACCCGCTAATCGCACCAAATCGGTGCTGCCTTCTGTGTGGCCGCGACGTACTAATACGCCTCCTTGGCGGGCTTTTAAGGGAAACATATGGCCGGGTGTCACAATATCGTCAGGCCTGCTATTAGGATTAACAGCCATTTGCACCGATCGCGCACGATCAAACGCAGAAATGCCTGTGGTCACGCCTTCTTTGGCGCTGAATGAAATGCCAAAACCCGTTTCATATTTCGAATGATTATTTTTCACCATCATCGGTAATTGCAAGCGTTCGAAATCTTCTTCCATCATGGGCATGGTGATTAAACCACGGCCATATTTAGCCATAAAATTAATGGCCTCGGGTGTTACTTTTTCAGCTGCTATCACTAAATCCCCTTCGTTTTCACGCGCTTTGTCATCCATTAAAAGAATCATTTTACCGTCTTTTAACGCTTGAATGGCTGTTTGAACTGCTTCGATGGCTATCATTGAAAAGCCTCCTTCTGATGTAACCGATGTTGAGTGACTATTTTCGCTAAATAATCGTATTCAATGTTCACTCGGTCGCCCCGTTTTAAAGTATGCAACTGCGTTATACGCGTGGTGTGGGGAATAAGGGTGACGGAAAACCCTCCTGAGAAAATAGTATTGAGTGTCAAACTAATTCCATTGATTGCCACAGAACCTTTCGGGACTAAATAAGGCTGATGGTCGGCAGAGATTCCTTCAAACTGTATTACAAAACAGTCGCCTTGTGGTTCTACCTGTTTAACACGAATGCAGTGATCAATGTGCCCTGTAACAAAGTGGCCACTTAATCGATCGTGGGCTTTTAAAGCGCGCTCAAGATTAACGAAATCACCAACTTTTAAAGTGCCAAAATGGGTTTTAGTCAGAGTTTCTAGGGAGAGATCACATAAAAATTGCTGCGGCAAAAGGTCAGTGACGGTAAGACAAGCACCATTAACAGCAATACTTTCGCCTTTTTGCAAATCGGTAAATTGGGTATAAACGCAAAAGCGAGCACCGGTGGACGTGGTCGTAATAGAATGAAGTTGACCGGCATGGTCAACAATACCTGTAAACATAGTCAATGCCTCTTCTTTCATCCGGACTCTCACCGTCGACCTCAGAATCTCACTGAGTCTGCGTTTTTAACAGAAAACGCTCGCGGGTTAAATTCGGCTTACCGAATATCACCGCCGGTGGGGAGTTTCACCCCGCCCCGAAAAGGTAAGGCTGTACTGTAGCAAATAGAGGGCATTGGGGCAATAGGAGACAGATCTCCTTATTTTTCAGAAGGCTCCCAAACGGCGATTTGATCTTCCCCGCAGGCAGTCCATTGCAAGCCGGCCAATTGGTTTATAAAGTCGGAGGATTGAGGACCAGGAAGGGCTTTTTCACCTAAGGTTTTTGAAGAGCGATAAACCCAAACGCGATGGAGTAAGTGATTTTTCCATAAGCTATCGAATAAAGTGGGACCTGCTTCCACCCAGAGATCATGAATTCCTTGTTGGCCTATTACCTCCATCACTTGATGCAAATTTAAGCCATCTTCTTTTTCTTCAATGGAAATAGTTTGGTGAGAAGCGGGTATATTTCTGGACACCAATAGCTTCACGGATTGAGCTGTTTTAAAAATTTTACGATCAAGCGGCAATCGGGCTACTCGATCAAGCACAAAAACCGGTTTTGAAATCGTCCCGTGAGGAAACCGGGCATTGAGCTGAGAGTCATCGGCCATAAGCGTGGTGGCAGTGGTCAGAATAGCATCGGTGTGTTGACGCTGAGTATGCGTCCATTGAGATAAAGCCTCCCCCGTAATACGAGCAGGTTTCCCTCCTTCTCTTGCTATTTTATAATCGGCACTTAACGCAATTTTCGCTGTTACAAACGGTCTTTTTGTTTTCCACCAATGGGCATAGCTTTGATAAAATTGTTCAATGGAGTAGTGAGAAATGGGATAACATTCTATCCCCGCTGCTTGAAGCGTGGCGATTCCCTTGCCTGCCATGATCGGATTAGGATCGAGAAAACCGTAATAAACACGACGAATGCCTTTCTCAATAATACTATCGGTGCAAGGTGGCGTACGACCGTGGTGGCAGCAAGGTTCTAAGGTCACGTACAAATCGGCGCCTTTTGCAAGGCCTACCTTTAATAACGCATCCCGTTCTGCGTGCCATGTGCCAACGCCTTGATGAGTGCCTTCTGCAATTATTTCGCCATTTTTAACGACAACAGCCCCTACCGCAGGATTGGGTGCACAAAAACCCCGGTAATTTTGCGCTAAAATTAAGGCTTTTTTAAGGAAATCGATGGGCTCATGATCCATACGGCGTAACATAGTGTATTTTTGAGGAATGAGCAATTACAATGGACAACCTATGAATAAAGACAGCCATATTATTAGCATCTTAACACCCTATATTACCGACGCTCGCAAAAAACGGATTGAAAGCGTGATTGCAGCGCGGATTAAAACGGTTCAATTAGCCATTGAATCTCCGTCGGATATTAATAATGCGCTAGCGACAGTTCGTACGGCAGAAGCATTGGGCCTTTCGGATGTTCATATTATTGCTCCCAAACAATCCGCTGGTACCGCTCATGCCATTACTCAAGGAGCTTTTTATTGGGTGAATATTCATTTCCATGAGCAATTATCCGATTTTCTCCATAAAATTCAGTCGGACGATTTTAAATTAGCTGGGGGTTGTCTTCACGAAAACCGATCTATTCCGGTGGAAGAAATTTCTCTTCATCACCCCATTTGTTTAATGATGGGTAATGAACAAACAGGGTTATCCAGCGAAGCTATTCGCGCTTGTGACTATTTATTTCATATTCCGATGGTGGGCATGTCGGAAAGTTTAAATTTATCGGTTTCTTCAGCGATCAGTTTGTACATCACCCTAAATCGCAAGCGAGCCCATTTAAATCATTCGTCTGATTTTACGCCGGCTGAACAACAATCTTTGCGAGCACACTTTTATTTAAACAGTGTGAGTTCACGCTTAGCTCGAGGATTGTTGGGGTCGATATAAATCAGAATTATCCGTGAAAATAGCGGTAACGCCTTCTGATAATAATTGTTCTGCGCGAGCCTGGTTGTTAACCGTGTAAACTAATACCTGCAATCCTGCCGCTCGAATTTGCTGAATAATTTCATTCGTAGCAGTGGCTTCCGGAATATGAACACTTAAACACCCTAGCGCTGAAGCACGTTGGATAACGGCGGTTTGAAAAGGATTGCATAATAATCCTAAGGCTATTATTTTATTCTTACGACGAATACTGCTTAATGTACGACGAGAAAAACTGGAAATTAATAATTGATCGAGTGGTTGCGTCCAATAACGCTCAATCGCTTCCTGAATTAATTGGGCGATCCGTTGAGTATGTCGTCGTTCATAATTTTTAATTTCTAAATTAACACCGATGTGATGTTGACACGCCCAGGTCAATAACTCTCTTAATGTAGGGATAATAGCGCCCTCACCCATATCCAATTGTTTGAGAGTTATGAGTGACATATTGCGTACCTGTCCAGGCACATGCGCCAATCGTTTAAGGATATTATCGTGAATGATAACAGGGTGTAAATCTTGGCTAAGGCGAAGATCGCATTCTATCCATTGCGCCCCCGCTTGGCGGGCTT
Organism: Coxiellaceae bacterium; assembly: GCA_035290065.1. Taxonomy (GTDB): domain Bacteria; phylum Pseudomonadota; class Gammaproteobacteria; order Coxiellales; family Coxiellaceae; genus DATDVD01. The sequence goes on from DATDVD010000082.1 coordinate 9,364, forward strand.
TTTCAAACCCTTTTAACGTATTTTCTGGAGGAAGACCGCGATGAGCAATCCTGGAAGGCAGTTTACACTCTGACTTGGAACATTGCAGCGGGGTCTCCTGTCTATTTTTCATGCATTAAGTGCTCGTAGTTATGCTTATCCTTGTGAATGTACTTATCTGAAACAGGCAATTTAATTTCAAATTCCGTACCCTCTTCTAGTATAGAAGAAACGGACAATTCTCCACCATAGGACTGAATAATATTTTGGCAAATACATAAACCCATGCCCATACCTTTCTCTTTGGTCGTGTAAAAAGGGATGAATAATTGTTTCTGAGCTTCTTCTGTCATTCCCACACCCAAATCTTTTACGTAAATACCCACCCTATTTTCTTCCAGCCAATGGGTGCCTATTGTAATAACACGTCGCTCTAAAGAGGTTATTTCAGCAATAGCATGCAGGGCGTTAATAATCAAATTGATGAGAACTTGTTCCATTTCCAAAGCATTAATAAAAACACTAGGAATAGACGGATCTAAGCGTAATAAAACGGAAGCGGAATAGGAGTGAAACTCATATTCTAAATGTTTAATTAAATTTTTAATCAGATAATTAATATTTATCCATTTTCGCTCAGGCGAGTCCTTTTTAACAAAATTTCTTAACCACTGAATAATCTTAGAGGCACGCTGGATTTGTTTTTCACATTTTATCAATGCTTCTAACCATCGATCATTCGCTTTTGTTTTTGGTAAATGCTCAATCAAACCCGTAATATGGCCTGAAATGGCCATTAACGGTTGATTTAATTCGTGAGCAAAACCCGTGACCATTTCATTAATCGTATGCAACCGAGAAATATGATAAAGATCTTCCTGGTGCTGCTGTAATTGTTTTTCCAGAAAACGGCGCTGCGTAATATCGGTCACCGTACAGACTAAACCCGAGACATTATTTTCCTCATCTAACTCAAGAGCGGTCTGCATAAAAACCCACAGGGCTTTGCCAGGCGAATATAATAGCCGCATTTCAGCTTGATACGGCTTATGCTGTCTTATGCAGTCGCTCCATTCACTAAATACTGCTTCGCGATCCTCTGAATGCAAAGCCCTTATCCAACCGGTACCCTGAGAAGCCTCTGCCGTTAATCCTGTCATATCACACCACCGTTGATTGACATATAAACACAATCCATCCGCATCCGCGTGCATAATACCCACGGGAGAAGTAGAGGCCAATATTTCATACCGCTGTTCGCTTCGTTTTAAGGATTCTTTATTTCGTTTAAATTCCGTAATATCTTCGATAATTAAAATAACACCGCGAATCATTTTATGATTATCCGATAATCGACAAAAAGTTACCCAATAAAAAAGAGGGTCAGCGTTCAAATCTTTTCCACTGATTTCTATCGACAAAGTTTTAACATCACCCAATAAAACATCTCGAATAGGTTGTTTTAATTTTTCATGAGGCAAACCAAAGGCTAAGCTGTAAATGGAATTACCCATAACATGATCAGCCTTTAACCCCCACACTCGCTCATTCCATTGATTCCATAACATTACTTTATTATCTTTATCCAACACGACAATGCCTAAATGCATACTGCTCAAAAGCGATTCTTGAAAATTATGGTAATTATTTAAATCATCGGCGCGTTTTTTTAATTCCGAGTTTAGCTGCTCCAATTCTTCATTACTGGCCTGAAGTTCTTCATTAGAGGTTTCTAATTCTTCATTCGTAGACTGTAACTCTTCATTGGTGGTTTCTAATTCTTCATTGGTCGATTGCAATTCTTCATTGGTAGTTTCTAATTCTTCATTAGCAGACTGAAGTTTGTTGGTAGCTTCGAGCAATTTTCTATTAGAATGTTCTAATTTAATTTTTAACTCGTTCACTTCCGTGACGTCATTAAAATAAATAGAAATAGCCTGAACTTTATCGCCCAATTTAATGGGGCAAATTTCCACGTTCAAATAAATAGATTGTCCGGAAGGTTGAATCCATTCATAATTTTCAATATAGAGTGAACTTAAGCTATTTTTAACTTCCTCAATTTTTCCTCGAAGTTCAATGGGTCGATACGAAATATCTAAATCCTGAAAACGAGAGTTAAGATCGGTAGAAGATAATCCAAACCACTTTCTGGCTTGATGATTAGCGGAGATTAAAATTCCCGCTTGGTTAATGACAATCTGCGCTATCTGATTATTTTCATGAACATTGGTTAATAATCGATTTAATTCTTCGTTGCCTTCCGAATGAGTTCCCGTCGTTTCAAACTGTGCTGTTTGGAGAATGCTCTTATAGGGAGATTTCTGAAAAACTCTATTTTGAAGAGAAATAGCCTTGAATAATTTAGAATGAGTCAACAACGTCTCGGCTTTTCCTAAAAAAAGATAGCCCGGCTCATTTAACGAATAATGTAATCGCTTCAGCACTTTTTTTTGCGTATCATTATTTAAATAAATCAACAAATTCCGACAAATCAGTAAATCAATTTTAGAAATAGGTGGGTCAGAAATGACATTATGTTCACCGAAAATAACTACTTTCCTTAAATCGCGGCATACAGTGTATTGATTTCCATGCGCCACAAAATATTTTTTTAACCAGTCGGGGGATAAAGCTTTCACGTCTTTAAGTTGATAGCTAGCTTGTCTAGCAATTTGCAACACCTCTTCATCCAAATCTGTTGCATAGATTTTCACTTTCTCTTTCATGTGATGAGAACCGAGTAATTCGGCCAATAAAATAGCAACCGTATAAGGCTCTTCACCCGAGGCACATCCCACACACCAAATACGAATAGTCTCTTTTTTTTGCTCCACCAATTGGGACAATACTAAATCATTCAAGGCTTCCCAGGTTTTTTTATCACGAAAAAACGCAGATACGTTAATTAAAACTGTATCCAATAAGTGCTGGAATTCTAAGGGGTGAACTTCGAGATAATCTTGATAGGCTCCAAAATTAGGAATATCTAAATCTTTTAACCGCTTTTCAATGCGTCGGCGTAAACTCGTGCGTTTATAGCCTCTAAAATCAACGTTGCGAGTTCGCTCTAAATAAACGAGTAACGCTTCAAAATGATCATCCGTACGCGTATCAATCGTCATGGGCATAGAGCCTCCCTGTTATTAAATCCTAACCTATTGAATATTAGAGGGTTCGCATTCTAAGCAGGGGGGGCGCAGTCCGTCAAGCGCACTGGGCAGTGTAATGCAAACTCTCCCCTCAAATCAACTCTTTAAAAACGGCAAACCATGGACGCTAAGCCCATTCCTTGATACCATTTGCCGCTTAAAAAAAGGTATTCTAAACAATGGAAACCCTCACCCATCAAAGCTCTCTAACCACTGAAACAGTGGCCTCTTTCCACATTCATCACCTGCGCTTTTTGGATGCAGAGGGACAGTTGACACAGCCCTTACCTCCTTTTGCAGACCCCCATACGCTGTTAAAACTGTATGAATGGATGGTACTGGTTCGCACCTTTGATACTAAAGCGGTCAATCTTCAACGAACAGGCCAATTAGGAACCTTTCCTTCCTCGCTGGGGCAAGAAGCCTTAACCGTGGGAATGGGGTATGCCCTACTCCCCACCGATGTGTACGGCACGTGCTATCGCGATCAAGGGGTGCTGATTCAGCGCAACGTAAAAATGTCCGAAATCCTAGCCTATTGGGGCGGCGATGAGCGGGGCAATTGTTATGCCCACAATAAAACCGATTTGCCTACCAGCATTCCCGTGGCCAGTCACTTACACCACGCCACCGGTATGGCCTATGCCCTTCAATACCGAAATGAACACCGCGCTGTTTTAACGCTAGTCGGTGACGGTGGAACGTCTCAAGGCGATTTTTATGAGGCCATCAATTTAGCGGGTGTTTGGAAACTACCGATTGTGTTTGTCATTAATAACAACCAATGGGCGATTTCTGTTTCTCGTCACCGTCAAACGAGGGCGCATACCCTCGCACAAAAAGCGATTGCAGCCGGTTTTGAAGGTATTCAAGTCGATGGTAATGATGTGATTGCCGTGCACGAAACCGTGGCGTGTGCCTTAGACCGCGCCCGCAACGGTCAAGGCCCCACCCTTATTGAAGCACTGACTTTTCGGTTATGCGATCACACCACCGCCGATGACGCCAACCGTTATATTCCTAAAGAAGAAATGGATGCTGCCTGGGAGAATGAGCCCATCAAACGTCTTCGTACCTATTTGCATGAACAAGGATATTGGGACAAAGAAAAAGAACATGCCTTAATTAAACAATGCCGTGAGCAAATTGACGTGGCAGTACAAGAATATTCGAACACGCCAAAACAAACATTGTCAGAATTATTCGATTATTTATATGCCGAATTACCCGAACCTCTGCACGATCAAAAAGAAGCCATGATCACTCAACCTCCGGTGGAGGGCGCATGACAGAACTAACCATGGTGCAAGCCATTAATCAAGCTCTCGCTTATGAAATGACGGCTGACAACAGCGTGGTGTTGCTAGGCGAAGATATTGGACGTAACGGCGGCGTGTTTCGTGTTACCGATGGGTTGCTCGATCGCTTTGGCCCTACCCGCGTTTTGGATACGCCGCTTGCAGAATCCATGATTGCAGGGACTGCGATTGGAATGGCTATTCAGGGCTTAAAGCCCATTGCGGAATTTCAATTTATGGGATTTATTTATCCGGGTTTTAGCCAAATTATTTCGCATGCTTCTCGTATGCGCAATCGTACTCGCGGACGTTTAACGTGTCCTATTGTGTATCGCGCTCCTTATGGCGGTGGCATTCATGCGCCCGAAATGCATTGCGAAAGTACAGAAGCTTTATTTGCGCATATTCCCGGCTTACGCGTGGTTATCCCTTCGTCACCTGCTAAAGCCTATGGATTATTATTAGCGGCGATTCGTTGCCCTGACCCGGTGGTTTTTTTAGAACCCAAACGCATCTATCGCATGCACAAGCAAGCCGTTCCGGATACAGGCGAGGCATTAGCGTTGGATCGTTGTTATAGTTTGCGAGAAGGGAGTGATGTAACGTTGATTTCGTGGGGGGCGATGCTACATGAAACGCAACTTGCTGCGAATGAGTTATCGAAACACGGTATTGAGGCTGACGTGATTGATGTGGCCACGGTAAAACCGTTAGATATCGTCACGATTTTAAATTCAGTGGAAAAAACGGGACGCTGTGTGATTGTGCATGAAGCGGCTCGGCATTGCGGCGTAGGGGCTGAAATTGCGGCACAAATCGCCGAGTATGGTTTGTTGTCGTTATTAGCACCCATACAACGTGTCACGGGTTTTGACACCATTATGCCTTACTTTAAATTGGAAAAAAATTATTTACCGAGCGTTAAACGGATTATCCAATCTGTCAACCATGTGATGGAGTATGCATGAAAACATTTAACTTACCCGATTTAGGGGAAGGTTTACCGGATGCCGTGGTGCGTGAATGGTATGTGAAAGAAGGCGATCGCATCGAGGCAGATCAACCCCTCGTTGCTATGGAAACGGCAAAAGCATTAGTAGACGTTCCTTCTCCTTACACCGGCACGATTTTAAAACTGCATGGTGCACCAGGCGATACCATCAACACGAGCGAACCTCTGGTTTCGTATGAAGCGGATACCCTGGTGGAAGAAGTCGGTGAAGACTCCGGCACTGTTGTCGGTGCACTGGAAGTAGGCGTAGCTGTATTGTCGAAAGAATCCTCTCTTTCTCCCACCAAAACGCAAACACAACCCCACCTTAAAGCCAGCCCTGCGGTACGAGCATTAGCCAAAAAATTGAATGTTAATTTAACGCAGGTGAAGGCAACAGGACCCGGCAACATGATTACCGCCACCGATGTACAAGCGTTTATAGAACCTACTTCCTTTAAAACCATACCGATTTCAGACGGTTCTCAACCGTTGTCGGCGGTGCGTCGCGCCATGGCCGCTAGCATGGTGCAATCGCATCATACGGTCGTACCGGTTACCATTATGGACGATGCGGATTTAAGCGGATGGTCGGAAAAACAAGATGTAACCATTCGCTTAATCCAGGCTATTATTGCCGCGTGTGAAGCAGAGCCTATGTTAAATGCTCATTTGGATGGCCAACAACTGACGTTTCGCTTAAATAAAACGATTCATCTGGGGATTGCCGTGGATACGGCTCATGGGTTGTATGTGCCCGTGTTGAAAGATATTGCCCATCAAAATCGTACGGCTTTGCGGGAAAATATTGAACGCTTAAAAATAGAGGCCGAAGAACGACGAATTGCACCGAATGATTTGCACGGCGCTACTATTATGCTGTCGAATTTTGGCGTCTATGCCGGTCGTTACGCGAATCCGATTGTAATCCCTCCCATGGTCGCCATTATCGGCGTAGGGCGCGCACGCGATGAAATGGTGGTACGAAATGGAAACCCCGAGATTCACCGTATGCTACCTCTGTCTTTAAGCGTGGATCATCGAGGTGTAACGGGTGGAGAAGCGGCGCGTTTCTTACAGGTCTTAATGGCAGAATTAGCCAAACCTTATTATACTCATTAACTATCAGACCGCTCAAAGGAGAAATAGCATGGATAACGACAGAATCGGCTGGGGAGAAATCTTTTCTATTTGGTGGGCATTTATGTGGAGAACCACCCTTTTAAGTTTAGCCATTGAATTGGCTTTTTCATTTTTAGTAGGAGTGATTTCCGCCTTACTCGGCATGCACCCTGAAGCTTTTGACGGTGGTGATGGGACGGGTAATATGATTTTGTTGGGTATGCGGTTTATCAGTTTTGTGATTTTTTTAGTCGTCAGCTACTGGATGATGAAGGTTGTTTTGAATAAGCAATATAAGCGTTTTCGAATCAATCTCTCGAACTAATTATTCTTTTACCCAGCCGGCTATAAAACGGCCGGCGTCGTTTCCACGAGTTCGTGGAGATACGTTAATAATTCTTGGGAAAGCTCTTCTCGTTTTAATGCATAGCGCAACGTGGCTTTTAAAAAACCTATTTTAGTACCACAATCAAATCGTTCGTTTTGCAAAGGATAAGCATAAACTGTTTCGTGCTGTAACAAAGCAGCAATGGCATCCGTTAATTGAATTTCCCCTCCCACACCGGCTTGTTGATTCTCTAAAAAATCAAAAATTTTAGGGGTAAACACGTAACGCCCTGCTGCCCCTAATAATGAAGGAGCGTCACTGGGTTTGGGTTTTTCCACAATACCATTCATGCGTTCGGCTAAACCATGGCGCTCACCGGTTAACGAAATAATCCCATATTTTTCGGTGTCTTCAGGAGCAATTTTCTCCACACCCAATACACTGGCGTGGGTTTCTTCATAAATATCTACCATGTTTTTTAAATCCGATCCTTGTTCGCTGTCGACAATATCATCGGCTAATAACACGGCAAAAGGCTGATGCCCTACCACACTTCGAGCCCGCAACACGGCATCACCCAATCCTAACGGGCGTGGCTGACGCACATAGACACACGTCACCTTCTCAGGCAAAATATTACGAACGGCATTTAAGACTCGTAATTTTCCCTTGGATTCCAAATGGGCTTCCAATTCTAAATTACTATCAAAATAATCTTCTAAACTGCGTTTGGTATTGCTGGTGACGAATACCAGCTGTGTAATGCCTGCTTGTAAAGCCTCTTCCACTACATATTGAATCAGGGGCTTGTCTACAATCGGCAACATTTCTTTAGGACCTGATTTTGTTACTGGTAGAAAACGTGTTCCTAAACCAGCTACGGGAAAAACGGCAGTGGTAACGTGAGTTGTCATACAAAAATCACCTTTTTCTTAGTAATAGTTGGATACGCTGCATAAGTCCCCGTGTGGAGGCATCATAGGAAGAGGAAACCGTCTCTCGGGCTAAATCATAGTAAATCGCCTGAGCTCTATGTTTGCCTCGTTCTACGCCCCATTGATCAAAGGGATTAATGTCCCAAATAATACTCTGTATAAATATTTTATGCTCATAAAGGGCTAACAGACTTCCCAGGGTGGTAGGAGTAAGCGACTCTAGCAAAATCATATTGCTAGGGCAATTGCCGGGGATAACTTGATGAGCGGCTAATTTTTCCACCTCTTCCTTGGGTAAACCCGTGGCTTTGAGTTCCCGCACTACCTCTTCATAAGAATTGCCGTGCATTAAAATTTGGGCTTGGCTTAAGCAGTTGGCAATCAAGTGTAAATTATTGGCAGGGGCTACTTCGTGATTAACCACCGGCAAAATAAAATCGATCGGAATAGTTTGTGTCCCTTGCATTAACAATTGATGGAACGTATGTTGACTATTGGTGCCTACACCCCCCCAAATCACCGTGCCTGTTTGATAATCGACGACTTCCCCGTGGATGGTGACTCGTTTGCCTTGACTCTCCATATGCAATTGCTGCAAATAAGGAATGAGATGGCGTAAGTATTGATCATAGGGGATAATGGCATGAGTGCGAGCATTTAAAAAATTCGAATACCATATTCCTAATAAACCCAGAATCACCGGCATATTAAGGTGAAAGGGTTGCGTGCGGAAATGTTCATCCATTTGATGAGCGCCTTCTAAAAGCGCGTAAAAATGATCCATCCCAATCACCATCGCCAAGCTAATACCGGCGGCGGACCACAATGAAAAGCGACCACCTACCCACTCGCTCATCTGAAGAATATTTTCTTCCATCACACCAAATTCTTTAGCCCGTGTGGATTGAGACGTCACTGCAATAAACTGATGTTTACAGGCATCAAAATGGCCGGCTGCATTTTCTAACCATTGTTTGGCCAATTCTGCATTGGCTAATGTTTCTTCGGTACGAAACGATTTAGACACAATCACAAACAATGTCGTGGCTGGATCTAATTTCAAAATTGTTTCTTTAAAATGTTTTTCATCGAGATTAGACACAAAATGAGCTCGCAAGCCAGAACATACATACGGTTTGAGCGCTTCATAGGCCATCGCAGGCCCAATATCGGATCCTCCAATCCCAATGTTAACAATATCTCGAATAGAGCGTTGCGTATAACCACACCAGGTGCCATCAATAACAGCATCCACAATGCTGCGCATCTGGTCTAAATTTTTATGAATCTCGTGTAAAATTTCATCACTGACACCCACACTATTGTCATTGTTTAAATGGCGTAAAGCCGTATGAAGGGCCGCTCTTTTTTCAGTGGGATTCACTACTTGACCGGAAAATAAATCGTGAATAGCGTCTGCTAAACCCCGTTCTTCAGCCAACTCACACAACAGAATTAATATTTTTTCGGTGATTAAATTTTTAGAATAGTCGAGAAAAACACCTGGACCATTTAATGAGAAATGCTCGAAACGTTGAGGGTTTTTCGAAAAAAATTGTTTAAGAGAAACCATTGGAATGACGTTGGCGCATTCTTTTAATAATTGCTTCCAATAGCGTGATTCCGTAAGAACGCTCACCTGTTTACACTCCACAGATTTCAGGAATAATTTTACTCACAGCACCAAAACCGATATAGCGACAGCCAAGATTTTCTAGCGCCTGTTGATCTAAAACATTACGGCCATCAATGACGACTCGTTGGGATAAGCGGTGAGCTATTTTCTGGGAATCAAATCGTTTAAATTCATCCCAGTCTGTCACGAGTACCAATGCTTCAGCTCCGTGTAGGGCTTCTTCTGCACTAGTCACCAAAGTTAATCGCCCTTCCTCAAACCATGTAGCAGGTAATTGCTGTTTGGCCGCTGACATAGCTACTGGATCATACGCTTTTATTTTTAATCCTGCCTGCAGAGCTAACTCTAAAAAAGTCAGCGCCGGGCTCTCTCGCAAATCATCCGTGCCAGGTTTAAAAGATAAACCCCATAATGCAATCGTTTTACCCTCTACCGGCATTCCCAACGTGTCTGCTAATTTTTGAAAAAGTAAGCGTTTTTGCAAATGATTACGATGCTCCACGGCTTTTAAAATATCGGAACTAAACTGATGTTGATGAGCCATATGAATCAGTGCTTTAACATCTTTTGGGAAACAAGAACCCCCGTATCCGCATCCTGCTTGAAGAAAAGCGGGTGAAATACGGCTGTCTTTGGATAAGCCATGATATACATTATGAATATCGGCGCCCAATAACTCACAAAGATTCGAAATTTCATTCATAAAGGAAATTTTTGTGGCTAAAAACGCATTGGATGCATATTTGCACAATTCTGCATCTTTAGCAGACATTAACACAATGTTATCTTCATCTCGCACAAAGGACCGATAGAGTGATCGTATGGTTTCTAGCGCTTTCGACGAATCGGAGCCGATGATAATGCGATCAGGCTGCATAAAATCCCTCACTGCCATTCCCTCTCGCAAAAACTCGGGGTTGCTGACAACATCAAACTCTATTTGAATAC
>DATDVD010000083.1:0-3680 GCA_035290065.1 Coxiellaceae bacterium
AAGACGATCCACTGCATGACATTGGCGCGAAACATACACCGTTTTTTGATAAGCGAAATGCGCCCCTTTTTCGCACACCGATTCTTTATCGTATCCCCATCGCACACCTCGTGCCAAACGCGTGACCACAGCACTTTTTAAATTGGATTGTGCATCGATGATAAGATCGTAGGGCTCAGCACGCAATTGAGAAAAAAATTGTTTTAATTCGCCACTCGTCCAAGCCCCGCGAATATTTTTTTTCCACCGGCGTGTCGCCGTTTGAATGACACGATGGACAGCCGGATGCCATCTAGGAATCTCGCTAAAGGCTTCCTCAGCCACCCAATCAAATTGGATACCCGGCCTTTCCCGCGCCGCATCGGTGATAGCCGGCAACGTGTGGATCAAATCCCCCATGGAGCTTAATTTCACAATTAATACTTTCATGGCCTGCTTATACTGAAATTGATCTATAAACTCAAGGCTTGAAGCCAATTCCCCTGGATTTCTGGCCCTAAAAAATAATCTCAAACCACCAAGAGCCTATTCATCTTCTCCAATTGATGAAATAATAAAAATTATGGCAACGTATATCATCGGCGACGTACAAGGCTGCTACCCAGAACTCGAGCATCTGCTTAAGGTGATTCATTATGATCCCACTCACGATCGCCTAGGCTTTGTGGGTGACTTGGTGAATCGCGGGCCTCAATCCCTTCAAACCCTACGATGGATTAAACAACTCCCCAATCCTATTGTCGTTCTCGGCAACCACGATTTGTATTTATTGGCATTAGGTTTTGAATGCACGCAATACAGTGGCAAACACACCCTTCACGATATTTTAAATGCACCCGATAAAGAAGAACTCTTGCACTGGTTGCGCAAACAGCCGCTGATTTATCATGACCCTCATGCTAATTTTTTAATTGTACACGCCGGCCTTCCGCCTCAATGGTCCAATGACATAGCTATTCAACGAGCTCAGGAAGTAGAGCGTATTCTTCAAGGTGATCGCTTCAAACAATTATTGGAAAATATGTTGGGCTTAAAACCCGATTGCTGGGATGATCATTTAATCGGCTGGAATCGTCTTCGCTATATCATCAATGCGTTTACACGAATGCGATTCGTCGATAGCCACGGCTGTTTAGATTTATTTTCCAAAGAAACCGAAACCGTTAAACCCACCGTTTATAAGCCGTGGTTTGAAAGCAAAGACCCGGAAGGGGTTGATATTATTTTCGGTCACTGGGCAGCGTTACAAGGCAACGTCAATAAACCGCATTTTTATGCGTTGGATACCGGTTGCATCTGGGGCGGCAGGCTCACGGCGTTACGTATTGAAGACAAGCAACTATTCTCTGTCCCAGCTGTTCGATGTTAAGATTTCCTTAATAAAAGCTTGTTACCCTTGTTTAAGAAAAGTAGCTTATCCAATCAATGAGGTAAAAAATGAGTCGTATCGATACCGGTGCCGATAAAAAAGCCGCAAAAAAACCAACAGAAGAGCTTTCTTATGCCTCGCCCACAGCCGCCTTACTACCCGCCGGCCCCAGAATGGTAGTGATTGACGCAGATACAGGACAAACCAAGATATACTCAGCTCCTCGCCGAGAAGAGGATAGAGTATTCCGCTGTATTGATGCTTGCTGTAGTATTTTAGCAGCTGCGACGAATCCCCCCAATAGGCGCTAAACCCTCACCCACTCCACAAACGAATAATCATACGGATTGCGATTGTCTTTTTGAAAATTTTCCCGAGAGGCTTCGCGCCATTCGGCCGCACTCCATTCGGGGAAAAAAACATCGCCTTTAATCTCAGCCTCTATCATCGTTAAAATCATTTTCTCAGCGCGCGGTAACGCTTGTTTAAAAATATCTGCCCCACCGATAACCATCACTTCCGGTTCGCGAGCCGCACTCATCAACGCTGCTTCTAACGAATGAAACACCTCTACACCCGTCGCTTTCCACGCCTGGCGCGTCACCACGATATTGCGACGATCGGGCAAGGGGCGACCTAACGAATCAAACGTCTTACGACCCATCACCATCGGCTTTCCCATGGTAACCCGCTTAAAATGCTGCAAATCCGCCGGCATATGCCACGGCAACTGATTATTGTTTCCCATCACACGATGATGAGCCATCGCCGCAATCAATATAATCATCCTTTCCTCTTCTTTCCCTCTCAAGCGAGGGCGGTAGGGCATATGAAATTAGCAAATCCCGTTGTCAGCTTTGCCTCAACACTATATTATTTGCGCATTCAATTCAAAGGGAAACAGGATGAACATAAGACGTCTTCTGAGACTAAGCCTACTCGGCTTCACGGCCACACTTTTCACGAGTACCCCCAGTTTAGCCGACAAAGCCCTCCCCCATTTAACGCCGTATTGGCCTGATTACCCCACCGTGGATTACGGCACCGGCGAACAAGCCAAACACATCCAACACGGTGAATATTTAGTAAAATTAGGTGATTGTATTTCGTGCCACACCAACACTACCCAACCGAACAGCCCAGTTTTTGGCGGTGGTTTAGGGATGAAAACCCCCTTTGGCGTTTTCTACACCCCCAATATTACGCCCGATAAAGAAACGGGCCTAGGCAATTGGTCATTCGAAGATTTTAGAGGCGCCATGCACCGGGGCAAACGCCCGGATGGTTCTAATAATTTTCCTGTGTTTCCGTATTTGTGGTTTACGCGTATCACCGATGATGATTTACGGGACATCAAGGCGTATTTAGATAAAATTCCCGCCGTTCATGCTCCCAAACGCAAAGACGACGTACCTTTTCCTTTTAATGTGCGCTTTGCACAAACGTTTTGGAAAATTTTATTTTTTAAAAAAGGGTATTACCAACCCGATCCCAAACAATCGGCTCAATGGAATCGCGGTGCCTATATTGTAGAAGGCTTAGCGCATTGTGGCATGTGCCACACGCCCATTAATTTTTTAGGCGGCCCTAAAAATCGTTATAAATTCACGGGTAATCTGGTGGATGGCATGCTCGCTCCTAATATCAGCGGCCCCGCCTTAGCCGATATTCCCGTGGAGCAAATTGTTCGTGTTTTCTCACACGGCAAAATGATTCGGGGCGGTGAAGTGGCAGGCCCGATGTTGGAAGTGGATCACAACAGCTTATCGCATTTAAGTGAATACGATTTACAAGCGATTGCCCTCTACATTAAATCGGTGCAAAGCAAACAACCCCCTAAAAAAGCGATTACCGGCACAGGCCTTGAGGCCGGAAAAGCCGTGTACGAGCAATCCTGCTACGCCTGTCACAACACGGGCGCATCGGGTGCACCGAAATTAGGCAGCACGGAAGATTGGTTGCCGTTGGTGGCATTAGGAAAAGATAAACTGTATCAAAATGCAATTCAGGGTATTAACGCCATGCCACCCAAAGGCACCTGCGTATCGTGTACCGATCAACAAATTAAAGACACCGTGGATTATATGATTTCGATGGCACAACCCGGCGCGAGTGCACCGACTTTATCGTTTGGTCGTCCGGATCAACCACCCGCTTCTTTAACACTCAAGGATGGTGAGCGCATTTATGAGAAAAATTGCGCCTCGTGTCATAGCACGGGCCGTTATGGTGCACCTCAAGTCGGTTCTGTGAATGAATGGAATCCTTTGCTTCGCAAAGGCATTGCCGAATTAGTGCAGGATACTCTTTA
>DATDVD010000084.1:0-2235 GCA_035290065.1 Coxiellaceae bacterium
AACCTGTCGCATCGCCATTTTGAATAAAATTACGTGAACCTTCATCGACCCACACCAGTTCTGCCACGACCGATCGTCCGGAAATACCTAATCCATTGCATTTAGCACAATGGCTGCCGCGTACTCGAACCGAACTTAAATCCTGCCCTAACATTTCTTTCCAACGTTTTAAATGAGGCCGATGTTTTTCAGAGCCTAATAGAGGTTGAGAACAATGATCGCATAATTTTGGCGCTAATCGTTGGCAAATTAAGCACACCAACATATTAGGACTTGCCAATAACGCTCGAGAAATGCCTAAATCCACTAAACGTGTGATGATTTCAGGTGCACCGTTTGAGTGCAACGTAGAAAATACTAAGTGGCCCGTGATCGCCGCCCGCACCATCACCGCCGCCGTATCTTCATCACGCATTTCCCCTAACACAATCACATCGGGATCCATCCGCAACGCGGTTCGCGCCATGCTAGCAAAACTGCGATCATAGTGTTCCGTATTAACCGGCACTTGGGTGGCATTCATAATAATTTTTTCGACCGGATCTTCAATCATGTAGAGTTTTCGATTAGGGTCCAATTGCTGCATACACGCAGCCAAGGTAGTCGTTTTACCCGAACCCGTAGGACCGGAAAGAATAATAGCGCCGTGTGGCATGCTAACGGCTTTTTTAATCATTTCAATTTGCTTAGGCAGATAACCCAGTTGGATTAAATTCAAGGTTTCTTCGGCCGTGGTTAAAATTCGCATCACCACATCAAATCCACCGTGAGCCGGTAAACTTGCCAACCGCAGCCGCACTTCTTGATCATCAATCGTTAATGGCATCGACGCATTTTGCGGCACAAAAGGATTAAAGTGTGTGCTAGATTGATCGGTTTCTTTATTAAACGCTACGGAGGCTACTTCACGCCCTAATTTAGGTAACCACTCAGCGTGCAAATACAATTCACCGTGTTTTCTAAATCGAATCCGCACCACATCTTCTCGAATTTCGATGTGAATATCACTGGCCTCTGCATCCATGGCTTCCTTCACTAACATGCGCAAACGTTGTTGTTGCGCACTCACCGTTAATGCCCCTTGTAAGCCATGCAGAGGATTAGCTTCTTCGGCGTTTTCCAGCAGCATTCGAATTAAAGAGGGAATAGCCGGATGAATGGGGCCTGGCTTAATATTTTTCTGCCGCATGATCACTTTGGCATTTTGTACTGCGCGTGAATTCGGCTCAGACGTTAAAATGGCGTGACTGGCTAATATCACAATACCTTTTTGCTCGCGACACCACGCTAACATTTCAGAGTGAGGACGATCTTTAGGGCTCAAATCCGCATGCGTCGTTAGCACTTTGGTTTTGGTAAACTCTGCGTATTTCTGCAGAAGCTCGAGATTGGGTTGTTCCATGATAGGGCTCACGGTGAGGAATGATGAAGGAGAGGATAGTCTAGAGGAAAATGCCCGTCAAGCAAGTTCCATTATTCGGCGTAATTAACAAATTCTTCACTTTCGACATGGGCTTGAAAATGTCGAAGCAAACTGCCGTAGAAATTTTCATTTTCCCGTTGATGTTGTTGTAATGCCGTGCGATAGCTTTCCTGTTGCTCGGAAGAACCATAATTGGCAATAATTTCACCACATTCGGTTAATTGATCGGCCACCACGTTGCTTAATTTATCGCCGGGAAGGGTTAACAATTGAATGGCTTGTAATAAAGCTCGAGAGGCTTGTTGCATGCAATGAACAACACCCTCTCCTTGGACAGCATAATCTTCTAAAAAACTTCGCAAATATTCTGCAAATTTACGAACACCGGAGTAAGCGTAATATCCCCGGCTATGATTATCTAAATTTTCTTCAATATCTTTTACAATTCGGTGGGCGATTTGATAGAGCAAGGCTTCATCCGCACTGGAAATCCCTTGGTTTAAGCCCAAGATTTCAAGTTTCTCTTTCCGCTCAGAGGTATCGGGTAAATGCCGGCGTAATAATTGCCGGTAGTCACCGATCGCTTTTAATACTGTATCACTAAACATAGACATGGCTCTCGCCTTTTATTTATACCGTCACTTAGCTCCCATTATATAGACACAAGCTTAAGAGAATATTAAAATTGTTTATTTTTTGGGCAGGAGGGGCTGAAAATGGCTCTGTTAACTTCTGAAAAGCGCGCTATAATGGCGCTTCTCAAAAAATAGGGATTTTTAGTTTTTTTGAAAAATCAATGAGTTAAATACTAT
>DATDVD010000085.1:0-7764 GCA_035290065.1 Coxiellaceae bacterium
AGTGGCGCGAACCACATTCACAGGCGTGGTAGAGCCCATACATTTGGATAACACGTTTTTAATACCCATTACTTTAAACACAGCGCGCATCGCATTTCCAGCAATGACACCCGTACCTTCTGAGGCAGGCATAATGATTACTTTGGTAGCACCATGACGTGCACGAACTTCGTGGTGCAAAGTGTTGCCATTTAAATCAATGTGAACCATGTTGCGACGTGCGGCTTCCGCGGCTTTTTCAATGGCTACTGGCACTTCGCGAGCTTTTCCTCGGCCAAAACCCACTTTGCCTTTGCCGTCGCCTGCGACGACGAGCGCTGAAAAGCTCATAATACGGCCGCCTTTCACTACCTTGGTATTACGGCCGACACCGACTAATTCGGTTTCAATGCCATCTGTTATTCGTTCTTCTTTTTGCGCTGCTCGTGCCATAGTGTGTACCTATTTCTCAACTAAAATTCCATACCGCCTTCTCGTGCTCCATCGGCCAACGCTTTCACACGACCATGATAGCGATACCCGGCACGATCAAACACCACATTTGTAACACCCGCTTCTTTAGCGCGTGCCGCAATTAATTTGCCCACGGCTTGTGCGGCTTCTTTATTGCCTGTTGATTTGAGCGTGGCTTTTACGTCATTTTCTAACGTAGAAGCCGCTGCTAACACCCGATTATCGGGGCTGATCAACTGCACATAGATATGCTGATGAGAACGATGCACACACAAACGCACTTTCTGCAAACGACGAGATTCGCCTCGTAATTTACGGCTGCGGCGCACACGACCTAATATTTTGGGGTTATGAATTCGTTTACGCATTATTTTTTCTTACCTTCTTTGAGTTGGATAGTCTCGCCGTCATAACGAATACCTTTGCCTTTATAAGGCTCGGGTGGACGAAGAGCACGAATATTCGCAGCCACTTGGCCTACTTTTTGTTTATCCACGCCTTTAATCACAATTTCAGTTTGAGAAGGTGTTTCAACAATAATACCTTCTGGCATACTCATCACAACCGGGTGAGAAAAGCCTAAGCTTAAATCCAATTTTTTACCTTGCGCGTTGGCACGATAACCTACACCGACTAATACTAATTTTTTCTCAAAGCCCGCTGAAACACCTTGGACCATGTTGTTTAATAAAGCACGAGTAGTTCCGGCTAACGCGACGGATTGTTGCTCATCATTGTTCATCTGAACGGTGAGCGTATTATCGACTAACTCGACCCTAATCGCCGGGTGAACAGACCACTCTGTCTGGCCTTTTTGACCTTTGATCGTTACTACTCTTCCTTCGATTGTTACATCGACGCCTTTTGGCAATTCGACAGGGCTTTTCGCTACACGACTGACCATAATCCTACCTCTAGCTCACTTCACCAATAATTTCGCCACCTAACCCCTGCGCACGAGCTGCACGATCGGTCATTAATCCTTTAGTGGTTGACACAATCGCAATGCCTAAACCGTTTCTAACGCGCGGCAATAAACGAGTTTTAACATAACGTCTTAACCCGGGTTTGCTCACCCGTCGAATGGATTCGATCACATGGGCTTCTTTGTAATACTTCAATACAATTTTTAACCCAGGATGTCCATTGAGTTCAATTTTTTCAAACTCGTTAATATAGCCTTCTTCTTTCAATACAGAAGCAAGTGCTTCTTTTTGTTTAGAATAAGGCATTTCTACGATTGCTTTATTCATTTGGCCCGCATTGCGGATGCGGGTAAACATATCACTAATAGGGTCTGTCATACTCATAATCGTTGCCTCTTACCAACTCGCCTTTTTCAAACCAGGCACTTCGCCTTTCATCGCTGCGTAGCGCAAGCAAATACCACACAGTCCAAATTTTTTGTACACACGACGTGGGCGGCCGCATTTATTGCAACGGTTACGCACACGAATAGCACTGTCGTTTCGATTACTTTTGTTGAGCTTGGTAATGGCTTTTTCTTGCTCTTCACCCGTTGCTCGTTTCACCAAATCTCGTAATAGTTCACGAATGGTGCGACGACGTTCCGCACGTTCACGTCGTTTATCGTTTTTAACGACACTGCTTGTTTTAGCCATTAGTTTGAGCCCTCAGTTTTTAAAGGAAAATTAAATGCTAATAATAATGCTTTTGCTTCAGCATCCGTTTCAGCAGATGTAGTAATACAAATATCTAAACCACGAATCGCATCCACTTTATCGTATTGAATTTCAGGAAACACGATTTGCTCTTTAATGCCTAAACTATAATTGCCGTGGCCGTCAAAAGCTTTCACTGAAAAGCCACGAAAGTCACGAATTCGAGGAATAGTAATCACAATCAAACGCTCTAAAAATTCGTACATACGCTCACCATGCAGCGTCACTTTACAACCCACAGGCCATCCGGCACGAATTTTAAAACCAGCTTCGGATTTGCGCGCAAGGGTGATAACGGGTTTTTGACCAGCAATTTTTGCCATATCGCTCACCGCATGATCAATCACTTTTTTATCCGCTACTGCTTCGCCGACACCCATATTGAGTGTGATTTTTTTAAGGCGAGGCACTGCCATTATGCTCGAGTAATTAAACTGCTTCTGGAGCTTTGGCATAATTTCTTTTTTATATAATGTCTTCAATGTTGCCATGGTTTAACCTTTATACGTCAATTTCTTCGTTGTTAGATTTAAATACGCGTACTTTTTTACCATCTTTTAATACTTTAATACCGACACGATCTGCTTTTTTGGTTTTAGCGTTATAAATCGCAACATTCGATACATCCAGGGCTGCTTCTTTTTCAATAATGCCGCCTTGAATATTTTTTTGCGGATTAGGACGAACGTGTTCTTTCACCAAATTTAAGCCTTCTACCACCACCCGTCGTTTTTTTTCTTTGCCTACTTCTACCACGCGAAGCACTTTACCGGTGCGGCCTTTATCTTTTCCGGCTATTAGGATGACTTCATCGCCTGATTTAATTTTTTGCATCATGGCTTTTACCTCAATCTTTATAATACTTCCAATGCTTGGGACACAATTTTCATAAAGCCTCGGGTTCGTAATTCACGTGCTACTGGCCCGAAAATACGCGTGCCCACCGGTAATTTTTGCGGGTTCACAATGACCACCGCGTTACCATCAAAACGAATACTCGAGCCATCGTCACGACGAAGCGCCGAACGGGTTCGCACAACCACGGCTAACAGCACATCACCTTTTTTGACCTTGGCGCGAGGCAGTGCTTCTTTAACACTGACCTTAATAAGATCGCCTACACGTGCATATCGGCGTTTAGAACCGCCCAACACTTTAATGCACATCACACGTCGTGCACCGCTGTTATCGGCTACATTAATTACGGATTGTGTTTGTATCACCGTCTTACCCTATGCTATTGCTTTTTCTTTTATTTCCACCAATTTCCAACATTTTGTTTTGGAAATGGGCCGACATTCTTGCACTAGGACACGATCACCCATCTGGCAGGTATTACCCGCATCGTGCACATATACACGTGTCGAACGCTTAATATATTTTTTATACACCGGGTGCATCA
The DNA here is from genome assembly GCA_035290065.1 of Coxiellaceae bacterium. Taxonomy (GTDB): domain Bacteria; phylum Pseudomonadota; class Gammaproteobacteria; order Coxiellales; family Coxiellaceae; genus DATDVD01. The sequence goes on from DATDVD010000085.1 coordinate 3,538, forward strand.
CTTGGCGTTCTACTAACACCACGATAGTATCTTTCATCTTATTACTAACCACTTCTCCCACTAAGGTTCTAGGAAGCGTTTGTTTTTTGGTAGTACTCATGCACGTTTCTCTTTTTCATTTAATACGGTTTTTACCCGAGCAATGTTGCGACGCGCCAACCGTTTTAAATGCGACTTAGGCGCTTCGCCCATCACATTTTGCATGCGCAATGCAAATTGCTCACTCAATAATGTCTTAAGTTCTTTTTTTAACTCATCAACAGATTTTTTACGTAAATCGTTTGCTTCTTTCATTACAACACCGTCCGTTTAACAAATACTACTTTTATCGGTAATTTAGACGCTGCGCGAGCAAAAGCTTCGCGAGCTAATTCTTCTGTCACACCACCCATCTCAAACAAAATACGGCCGGGTTGAATCAAAGCTACCCAGTATTCCACGTTACCTTTTCCTTTACCTTGACGTACCTCAAGCGGTTTTTTACTAATGGGTTTATCGGGGAAAATCCGAATAACCGTTGTTCCGCCTCGTTTCACGTGACGCGCAATCGCACGACGAGCGGCTTCCAATTGGCGTGCTGTAATACGACCACGTCCCACGGCTTTCATGCCATACTCACCAAAAGCAACATAATTACCACGTTGGGCCAACCCTCGGTTGCGGCCTTTAAAATCTTTACGAAATTTTCTGGACTTCGGTTGTCGCATGATTTACCCCTACGCCTTCACTTCTTCTTGCGCGTCTGTCGCTTCTTCTTTAGCAAACACTTCGCCTTTAAACACCCATACTTTCACACCGATAATACCGTACGTGGTTCTTGCACGCGCGGTTGCATAATCAATGTTTGCGCGAAAGGTGTGCAACGGGACTCGGCCTTCTCGATACCATTCGGTACGAGCAATTTCGGCGCCACCTAATCGGCCTGCCACCATTATTTTAATGCCTTGAGCTCCATTCCGCATGGTGTTTTGCACCGCACGTTTCATCACACGACGAAACATCACACGACGCTCTAATTGTTGCGCAATACTTTCAGCCACTAATTTTGCATCTAATTCCGGTTTGCGTATTTCTTCAATTTTAATATTGACGGGTAAGCCAATGAGTTTTGCCACCTCGGCGCGCAATGCATCAATTTCACCGCCTTTTTTACCAATAATCACACCCGGTCTTGCGGAGTGAATGGTAATGCTGGCATTTCGAGCGGGGCGATCAATCGTAATTTTGCTGACGCCCGCGCCTTTTAATTTTTCCTTCAAATACTCACGAATCAAATGATCCGCCTTCAAATACTTTGAGTATTGATTTTTATTCGCAAACCAACGAGAAACGTGCTCAGTCGTAATGCCTAGTCGTATGCCAAATGGATTAACTTTCTGACCCATAATTAACGTTCTCCCGTTTTATCTGATACCACGACTGTAATATGGCATGATCTTTTAATAATGCGGCAAGCTCGACCTTTGGCTCTGGGCTGAAAACGTCTCAGAGAAGGACCTTCATTCACAAAAATGCTCGCTACTTTTAATGCATCAATATCCGCGCCTTCGTTATGTTCGGCATTGGAAATAGCTGATTCCAACGTTTTTTTCACAAAACGGGCGGCGTCCTTTCGATTAAATGATAATTCGTCCACGGCGCGGTCTACGCGCATGCCACGAATAAGATCCGCTACTAATCGTGCCTTTTGAGCCGACATGGGAGCATTTTTATAGATTGCTATTGCTTGTGCCACACCTTACCTCATTTTTTCTTGTCGTCTTTTTTGGCCGCCGGTGCTGCTGCGGGTGCCGCGCCTGCTGCTGCCGCTGTTTTACGATCCCCACTATGACCCCGAAACGTACGGGTCAATGCAAACTCGCCCAATTTATATCCCACCATGTTTTCCGTCACATAAATAGACACAAAATCACGGCCATTGTGGATAGCCACTGTTAAACCTACCATTTCGGGCAAAATCATCGAGCGCCGAGAATACGTTTTAATCGGTTTTTTAGAACCTTCTTGTGAGGCCTTAATCACTTTTGCCATCAGGTGATGGTCAACAAAAGGGCCTTTTTTAATGGATCTTGGCACGTTTCACCCCTTATTTTTTACGACGATCACGAATGATCATTTTGTTCGTTCGTTTGTTATTACGCGTTTTATAACCCTTGGTAGGCACACCGGAAGGTGATACCGGATGTCGGCCAGCGGATGTACGGCCTTCACCACCCCCGTGTGGATGGTCCACTGGGTTTTTAGCCGTTCCTCTGACTGTCGGACGTTTTCCACGCCAACGGTTAGCACCGGCTTTACCAATTTGTCGCAAATTGTGTTCGGTGTTAGACACTTCGCCTAACGTCGCGCGACAGACTAATAATATTTTACGCATCTCACCCGAACGCATTTTAACCACCGCGTAAATACCTTCTTTAGCCACTAATTGAGCAGAAGTACCGGCACTTCGCATCAACTGCGCGCCTTTACCGGGTTTCAGTTCTACGCAATGAATCGTACTGCCCACCGGAATATTTTCAATCGGTAAACAATTACCTTTTTTAATCGGTGCATCTTTACCGGATACAATCGTCGTGCCTTTTTTCACTTCTTTTGGTGCAATAATGTAACGACGCTCTCCATCGGCATATATCACCAATGCAATATTGGCACTTCGGTTAGGATCGTATTCAATACGCTCAATGACACCCGGCACACCGTCTTTATCCCGTTTAAAATCCACCATTCGATAATAACGTTTATGGCCACCACCACGACGTTCAATCGTAATACGACCCATGTTATTACGGCAGCTCGTACGTTTTTTAGAAACCAACAAGGGCTTAAACGGACTGCCTCGATCAATCTCGGTATCTCGAATGATCACTTTATGGCGCTGACCGGCGGTAGTCGGTTTTAGTTTTACAATTTTAATCGCCATTATTCACCCACCCCTAGATTAATCTCTTGACCTTCTTCTAATGTGATATAGGCTTTTTTCCAATCGCTTTTTTTACCTAGCACGCGACCTGCTCGTTTGCGTTTTCCTTTTTGATTACACACGCGTATAGAGGCTATCTTTACTTTAAACAATTGCTCAATAGCCTGTTTAATTTCAGGCTTTTCCGCTTTTTTACACACGCGAAACGCGTATTGTCTGTGCTCACTGGCCGATGCCATTTTCTCAGACACGTGAGGCGCTTTTAGGATTTTAAATAAATCGTATTCATTCCTCATTGCAAAGACCCCTCAATCTGTTTTAAAGCAGCTTCCGTCATCACCACAGTACCGGCATGAACCAAGTCCACGGGGCTTAATTGCGCCGGTGTAACCACTTTTGCACGGTATACATTGCGAGAAGCTAACGTTAATTCTTGAGCGACTTCATTGACCACGATCAACACTTGACCTTCTGCTTTCCAACTGTCTAACAATTGAATGAACGCTTTTGTTTTAGGTTCGCTTAAAGCCACTTGATCCACCACCACTAATGTGCTGTGGCGCACCAATTCGGATAAAATAGAGGCCATAGCGCCTTGATACATTTTGCGATTTACTTTTTGGGAAAAATCGCGCGGTTTTGCAGCAAATGTGCGACCACCCCCAATCCACAACGGGCTTCGAATACTACCCGCTCGTGCATTACCCGTACCTTTTTGGCGCCAGGGTTTACGGCCACCCCCCCGTACTTCGCTTCGTGTTTTTTGTGCTTTCGTGCCTTGACGTCCTGCCGCTTGATACGCCACGATCACTTGATGGATCAAAGCCTCATTAAAATCGCGCGCAAATACGTTATCAGAAACGTTTACTTTCGCTGTTTTTTTACCTACAACCTGCAATTCCATCACTTCGCCTCTTTTTCTTTAAACGATGGGGTAATCAGCAGTTGATTATCGGGACTGCCTGGCAGGCCGCCTTCAATCAACAGCAAATTTCTTTCCACATCGATGCGGATAATTTTTTGGCAACGAACAGTAGAATATTTATTACCCATTTGACCCGGCATTTTTTTGCCTTTAAACACTTTACCGGGCGTTTGGTTTTGGCCTGTAGAACCTAACGCACGATGAGACACTGAGTTACCATGCGTGGCATCCTGCGTTCTGAAATTATGACGCTTAACACCGCCTTGGAAACCTTTACCGCGCGTTAAACCACGCACATTAACTTTTTGCCCTACTTTAAATACTTCCACGGTGAGTGCATCCCCTACTTTAATATCGGGAAATTCGTTGGTTTCCAAACGAC
>DATDVD010000086.1:0-8081 GCA_035290065.1 Coxiellaceae bacterium
ATGCAAGGCCAAGCCGCTATTTATTCAAGCCATATGTTAGATGATCCAAAATTACGTTGTAAAATGTTGGAGGCCATTGTTGCCGATAACGAGAGAACGGCCGGCGTTGTGGCTGATGTATACCGTCATTTTCTTGAAAGAGAAAAAGAGGTGGCTTTTTTCCCCTATTTATTGAATAGGCATAATCAAGAGTATGTTTTTCTTCAAGCAGCGCTTTTGGCAGGAGACGTTGAAAGAGTCCGAACTTTGTTGCCAGGTATGGATTGGTTAGTTAGAGAAGAGGGCTGGAATTTTTTAGCCGAAGTGCAGCATCGAATAGAGCGCCTTAAAAAAAATGTATACGCATTGGAATTAGAATTTTTGAAACCTCCACGAGAAAAAGACTTCAAAGCAATTATTCAGTATAAAAACAAATTAAAAAAATCAAAGAAATTATTAACGGCTCTTTTTATGCAAGCCTCGATTCAGGCTTTATCATCCGGTAATGTTGAATTAGCTCAATTATTAATGAAACAATCTATATTATGTGAAGGCATTGTAGGTTTCTTTCAAATGGAAGCAGAAATAATATTACAGAGAGTCCATACGGAACTGCTTTCTTCAGGTCGCTGGACAGAAGGTTTGCTGTTGGATAATGCTCGTTTTATCGCTAGCGCTATGGAAGGATGGTTAAACAGGACAACGATAGATTTTCATCAATTAAAACTTTACCTTCAGCAAGTAGAAGGTTTTGCAGCAGCTCCAACGGATCCTGTTGCGGGAATAATTCCTTGTTCGTTTCGGCGCCCTAGTATTATAAAACGCTATCAGGCTTGTGGGGATATTCTTGCGGTGGTGGATTTGACGCAAGAACTTGAGAGAGTAGTGGCAGAGGGGGGTTCCCTAAGCCCTGTTCCCCCAGGGGCGGTAGTAGAATTTAATGGCACGACTTTTTTCCTTCAGCATATCGAATTAGTAGATCTTGGCAGAGGAAGTGCTGCGGGTGGTGCGGGTGCAAGCTCTGCAGAGGGTGCGCGAGTAAGTCCCCTCGTTTCTTCCCGAAGAACTTCCCTTCGAGCTCCCACAGCCGCTGCTGCTAGAGAGGCTTCTGCTGCTGCTTCTTCTGCGGCAGAAGCGGTGCTAGCCCCAGCTCCAGCTGCTTCACCTGCCGCCGCTATCCCTGCCGCCGCTGCTTCGGCTGCAAAAGTAACCTCCGCTGGAGCCGCCGCTGCTACTCCCGACGCTGATTTCGCGGGCCTTCCCGGTCTGCAAACCCGCAGCAGAAGACGTCGCCACTAAAAGGAGACGGCTATTTTCCGTTTTAAAATACGTGAACCTTATCCATCTGACTTAAATTAAAAGGTAGCCTGGGTTGAGGCGAGCCGAAAATCCAAGATAATATTTATACGATCGAAGGATGGTAGATCATTTGGATGGCAGTGCCGGCAGGGTCTTTGCAGTAGAAACTGCGAGCGCCGTCCCGGTGCGTTTTGGGTTCGTTAAGAAGAGTCACGCTGTTTTCTTCAAAACGTTTATACCACGCATCCACGCTTTCCGGCGTTTCTAAGATAAACCCAATGTGATCTAATCGTTGATCACACATAGGATTGAAACCGTCTTTGGCACGATGAAGTGCTAAATTATCGACACCTGACGTTAAATAATAATTATCGCCATCCGGTTGCCACTCAATCTCCATATTGAGTATCTCGGTATAAAATTTAACACATTCTTCCAAATTTTTCACAAACAATGCGACATGCCGTAAACCTAATGTTTTCATAGTTGTGCCCTTATTGTGTGAAGTGTCTCACCATAATCAGATGAATGAAAAATTGCAGAACCCATCACTAAAAAATCAGCACCGGCTTTTTGAACTTCCGCACAATTCTCCTTATTAATACCGCCATCGATAGCAACATAACACAGCGTATTGTGTTTATTCACCAGCTCGCGCGCCCGTTTTATTTTTTCTAAACTCTCCCTCATAAAGCGTTGCCCACCAAATCCTGGATGAACTGACATCACTAGAATCATCTGTAATTTTTTTAATACGCTGACATCCATATCCAGGGGTTTTTCAGGATTAAAAGCTAATCCTGCTTTCATGTTACATCGTTCGATGTGATGAATAGTCTCCATAACATCGCGCGAAGTTTCAGGATGAAAAGTAATAACATTTGCACCTGCCTTAGCAAAAGGCTCCACATAAAGATCGGGATTATCTACCATTAAATGTACATCAATAGGGGCCTTCACCCCGTCTTTATGCAGGCCCTCGCATACCACAGCTCCAAAACTTAAATTAGGCACAAAATGATGATCCATCACATCAAAATGAATTCCATTCGCACCTGCCTTTAATACAGTCCTGGCCTCTTCACCTAAACGAGCAAAATTAGCCGATAAAATAGAAGCGGAAATAAAGATTTCTTTCCGGGTCATTAAGAAGGTCCTCCTCCATAAGTAAGTGCCGCATAATGATGAGCCTTGTTTAAATCGTCTTCAATACGTTCGGCCATTCTTTTAGATTGAGGAGGAGCGGATGAAAAAAACCAGGGTCGGCCGGTAGCTACACGATAGAGGGGTATAATAAAAACCCCCAATACAATCGACAGAATATCGCCTATCAATCGTGCCATTTCACTATGTCGATGCAACATCAAGACAGTCTCGTAATACCTAAAATTCAGTTTAATGTGTCTTTTAAGCGTTTCTATGACTGTTGATAATTTCCCAAAATTTTTTTCGATTTCGATTTCTTGATTCGTTTGGTAAATATAAATACAACTTCGCATTCGAGTGATAAATTGTTTTAGTTGTGTTTTCTTTCCATACGTATCGGAAATAGTTCCTAAATAAACCTCAAATTCGTGCAGTTTTACTAACGCAAGTTGTAAATAACTTTCATGTTGTAACAACGTAGAATTTCTTTTAATACGTTGAAATCTTTCACAAAACACAACTTCGGGTTGTACATATGCATCTAGTGAAAAGGGAGTGGCTACCAATTTTCGTTTACCAAAACTAAATCGCATAAAATATCCCAGTACAGAGTCAGGCCTTTTGGAGTATTGCCTATTATCGCTTAAATACGTAAAAAAACACTGCTGTTGACCATGGTGGCGTTGGTAAATATCCGGGGAAATATTGAGTGGGTTTCGAATAGCTCGTGTGGTGGGAGAGTCTGCTTTCTCTTCTAATCCAGGTGGATCTTCTAAGGAGCTTAGCATTCGTAAATAAGTTAAGCCCGAATGAATTTGATCTTCCTCGTCTTTGCTTGGCGAGGGGTGCCGTTGGCGAAATGCTTCAATCGCTCTTATCATCGCCCGTCGACGGTTTTGCACTTCTGATGCCATGGTGATGTCCTCCTATGGTTCGTTCACACGATTACGCCCACCCTTTTTTCTGGCAAATATCATCATACGCCTTTTTTATCGTTTGTGTCTTTTCTGTAGCAACTTTGATCATTTCTTCGGGTAATCCTTTGGCGATTAAACGATCCGGATGATAACGACTCATCAAACGGCGATAGGCTTTTTTCACCTCTGTCTGAGAAGCTTCTGAGGAAACACCCAAGACGGAATACGCATTCTGAACAGGGGGTGGACGGCGTTGAGCACCGGTTCGTTGATGAGAATACGAACGATGGTATTGCTGCTCTGCACGAAATTGACTTTCAAATTGATCAAAATTAAAGCCCATAACACCCAGCTGTTGACAAATATAGTGCAAGGCAGCCCGTTTACGAGCATCGATAGATCCTTCCGAAAAAGCCATTTGAACTTGCATTTCTAAGAATGTGCGCAATAAAGAAGGTTTATGCCAACACGCTTGCTTCAACGTTTGAATCGCTTGGCCTGCATTAAAGCGAGGTTGTTTTCCTTCATTAAACAATTGAATGGCCCGTTCACGTTGTACAACATTTAAACCCAAATTTTTCATAATGGTTTCTGCGGTTTGAATATCGCGTGCACTCACTCGTCCATCCGCTTTGGCCACAAAACCCATCATTTGAAACGTGACATTAAAAAAAATTTCTTGAATTTGAGAGGCGCTAAATTGAAAATAATGTTGCCCGGTTCGCCAGCGATCAATCATGCCGGAGTCAATGCAATAACCCATGAGCAAGCCGATGATAAGCCCTGGAAAACCTCCGAATAATAAACCGAATATACCGGCAATCACTGTGGCCACATAGGTCATGGGGCTGTGCCTTTCTCGTTCAAAATAGGGTAATATTGTACTATGAGTGCTTCACAAGATCATGTTCCGCATTTATCCACTGCACTGACAGGCCCCCTCTTAGAAATAGAAAAAATATTTTTGAATCAACAAGTTGAGATAGAGGGTTGGTTTCGAGATGCGTGGAAGCTTTCCCCCCCTTTGTTTTATGGCTCGGTGGATTTGCGCAATGCGGGTTTTAAATTAGCCCCGGTGGATACCAATTTATTTCCCGCCGGCTTTAATAATTTAAACCCCGATTTTTGGCCATTGTGTGTGCAGGCTGTGCAAAATACCTTGGGCGAATTATGTTCGAGAGCTAAACGTATTTTATTAATTCCTGAAAACCATACGCGTAATATGTTTTATCATGAAAATTTAGGGGTATTGATTCATATTTTAAAAGCGTCCGGCTTTCAAGTGCGGTTAGGCGCTTTTGATTCCTCGTGGGAAGAGCAAAAAACTATCTCATTAGCGTCCGGTACTACCTTAACGATTGAGCGAATAGAACGAAAAGGCAATCACGTCTATCTTCCTAATTTTATTCCCTGTGCCATTTTGCTGAATAATGATTTATCAACCGGTGTGCCGGAACTTTTACAAGGCATTTCGCAGCCCATTCTGCCGCCTCTTACGCTCGGATGGTCAACCCGATTAAAATCCCAACATTTTTCCCACTATCAAACCATTTGCGAAGAGTTTAGCCAATTATTTTCAATAGATTCCTGGTTAATCACCCCTTATTTTGATCAATGTAGTGAAGTGGATTTTATGAATCAAACGGGACAAACGTGTTTGATAGAACGTGCGCGTCTTCTGTTTGAGAAAATTAAAATCAAATACCGCGACTATCGCATCGATCAACCGCCATTTATTATTGTAAAAGCAGATGCAGGCACGTATGGAATGGGCGTGATGACCATTAAAGACCCAAACGAATTAGCCCATTTAAATCGAAAGCAACGCACCAAAATGTCTACTACTAAAGGGGGTGTGGAAATTAAACAGGCGATTTTACAAGAAGGTGTTTACAGTTTTGAAACATGGGGGAAAGAAACTGCTGTGGCAGAACCCGTGGTTTATATGATTGGCAAACACGTTGTAGGGGGATTTTATCGCGTTCATAAAAATAAAGGCGTCGATGAAAATTTAAACGCGCCGGGCATGAATTTTTATCCGCTGGCGTTTAGTGAATCCTGCTGTGGGCTACCGCCGTCACACGAAGAACGTGTCAATCGGTTTTATGCGTACGGTGTGATAGCACGATTGGCTTTTTTAGCAGCAGCACGAGAACAGACAGGACTATTATGAAAAAAATAGGGTTTATTACGGATCCTCTCGAATATTTTCATATCAAAAAAGATACGACCTTGGCAATGATGCTAGAAGTTTCCAGGCGGGGAGATGAAATCTATGCAATGCGTATGAGCGATATTGGGGTGTCTCAGGATGAAGTGTATGCGCGAATGGATGTTATTGAATTACATCCCGACGCGGATTCGTGGTTTTCCGTTAAAAAAAGTGTAAAACAACCATTGAGCGCTTTAGATCTGATATGGATGCGAAAAGATCCTCCCGTGGATACTGCTTATATTCAAGCCACCTATTTATTAGAGCGGGCTAATGAACAGGGCGCGCGTATTTTAAATCGCCCGTCTAGTCTTCGCGATGCCAATGAAAAATTATTTACGTTGTGGTTTCCAGCCTGTTGCCCTGAAACGTGTGTGAGTGCCTCACGAACTACTATTTTAGAATTTGTAGCCCAGCATCAAGAAGCTGTTATTAAACCGTTGGATCAAATGGGCGGACGCTCTATTTTTCGTTTAAAGAGAGAAGATTCCAACAATGCAGCGATTATTGACACCGTTACAGATTATCAAACGCGGCATGTGATGGTTCAGCGATTTATTCCGGACGTTATGCAGGGGGATAAACGCGTTTTAATGATTAATGGAGAACCGTTACCTTATGCATTATTGCGGATTCCAAAACCGGGCGATTTTCGCGGCAATTTAGCGGCTGGAGCGAGCAGTCAGGGTGTAGAATTAACCGATCGTGATCGTTGGATCTGCGAGCAAGTGGGCCCTACGCTTAAAGAAAAAGGCCTTTATTTCGTAGGCCTGGATATTATTGGAGAATATTTAACTGAAATTAACGTCACCAGTCCCACCGGAGTGCGAGAATTAGATACCTATTTCAACACAAATATCGCCAAAAAAATTTTTGATAGTGTAATGTAGGGGCAGAGCGTGCTCTGCCCAGAGAATTTAAATCTTGTGCTGCACTCCGAGGAAAACCTCGATCTGCCCAGCGGAATTTAAGTTTTGTGCTGTATTCTTGGGCAGACCACGGTCTGCCCCTACGATGAGGGGGGAATAAGCAAGGGTGTAACGTTATGCTAGGTCTCTCCGTGTAGGGGCAGAGCGTGCTCTGCCCGGGAACGCAGCACAAGGTTTAGATTTCGGATGGGCAGACCACGGTCTGCCCCTACGATGAGGGGGAAATAAGCAAGGGTGTAACGTTATGCTAGGTCTCTCCGTGTAGGGGCAGAGCGTGCTCTGCCCGGGAACGTAGTACAAGGTTTAGATTTCGGACGGGCAGACCACGGTCTGCCCCTACATTGTAAGTCGGGTTATCCTTATGTTTATGAAAATTGCGGTATTAACGCGAGAAAATTCATTACTTTCTTCAGCAGAGCAATTAGCATCACGCCTTCATCTTCCCTGCGTTTCTGAAAAAAACGCTGTTTACGACGCTTATTTAGTTCTTACGTCCGATTATTTAGGCTTAGAAACAAAAGACAAACAAGAAAAATCTTTGGCCGTGGATTTTTTATCGGGAGCTATGCGCTATCGCTTAAAATCCTCCGGCAAAAAACAACTTTTAGCCAAAGCCGTTGGGCTTAATAAATATGCTTCACTTCGTATATTAGATGCTACCCCCGGCCTAGGACACGATGCGTTTGTGCTGTCTTACTTAGGAGGTGAGGTAGAGTGTGTGGAACGTTCACCCATTGTCGGTGCGTTATTAGCCGATGCAATCGCACGTGCTAAAAAAGCGGGCCAATTAACAGAACAATCGTTACGTTTGATTATAGAAGATGCCAAAGAATTTCTGCAGCGCACAACGGTGTCTTATGATGTTATTTATTTAGACCCAATGTTTCCTGATCGAACAAAATCTGCCCTCAATAAAAAAGCCATGCGAGTACTGGCAGCCTTAGTAGGGAATGATGGGGACGCCGATGCATTGCTTAACATTGCTTTAGAAAAAGCCGTAAAACGCGTAGTGGTTAAACGCCCACGTTTAGCCCCTGCATTAAAAGGCCCCTCACCAACTTACACTATTAAGGGAAAGAGCTTACGTTTTGATATTTATCTAATTTAAAGTAACGTGACCCAAAATGTAGGGGCCAGCGTGCTCTGCCCGGGAACGCAGCACAAGGTTTAGGTTTCGGATGGGCAGACCACGGTCTGCCCCTACGATGAGGGTGGAATAGGCAAGGGCGGGAGGTTATGCTTGGACTCTCCGTGTAGGGGCAGAGCGTGCTCTGCCCAGGAACGTAGCACAAGGTTTAGGTTTCGGATGGGCAGACCACGGTCTGCCCCTACGTTAATTTGTTCGGTAAAAAAGATATTCCACGCCAATTTATTCAGTAGAAAAAGAGGATCCACACCCGCACGTGGTTTTTGCATTTGGATTTCGAATAATAAATTGGGCGCCATTCACATCTTCGCGGTAATCGATTTCAGCGCCTTCGAGATATTGCAAACTTAAAGGGTCTACTAATAATTTAATGGATAAGCCATGAGAACCTTGACCTTCTGAACCGCCGTCCTCGTCCTCTTCTTCTTCTTCAATAAATTTTTCAATAATCA